>NZ_AOHN01000022.1:0-17793 GCF_000510915.2 Pseudomonas sp. FH4
CATGCTGCTGAGGCTGCTAGCTGAAACTGTCCAACTTTTCGGGGGCCGTCCACAATGTGGGAGCGGGCTTGCTCGCGAAGGCGGTGGATCAGCCAATACATGAGTTGACTGACCACCGCCTTCGCGAGCAAGCCCGCTCCCACACTCAGATCTTCGCGGCCCGGGGAACTGGGCAAACCCCCAGCCACTGGTCGCCTCACCCGGCGTTTTTGCTTAAACAGTTGATAGCGTAGATAAATTTTCAAAAAAAGCGCTTGACGCTTCTTCGTTCTGAGCGAATAATGCGCGCCACTTGGCTACATAGCTCAGTTGGTTAGAGCATAGCATTCATAATGCTGGGGTCCGGGGTTCAAGTCCCTGTGTAGCCACCAAGTACCGATCCATAGATGTCTACAGCAGTCTATGAATCACCTCAAGAAGCCCGCCTAGTGCGGGCTTTCTTGTTTCTGGCTGTCCACCTCTATCTACCCCTATCCTTCCCCTCCGTGTATGCCCACGTGTATGCTTCATAAATAATTGAACTGAAGGCATACAAGGATGAAACGCACCGATATCAAGCGGCGCCCTCTCGCTGACACTACACTTTCCAGCCTGGAGCCTGAGGCCGGGGCATACCGCGAACTAGACAGCCCAGGGCTGTATTTCAGGGTCAAGCCGAACGGCCAAAAGTCCTGGGAATTACGCTACAAGAAGCCAGACGGCAAATGGTCGTGGCTTGGTCTTGGCGGCTACCCGGAAGTGGGCGGCGCTTTCGCTCGGCAGAAGGCGGCTGATCTACGCGCAGACGCATCGGAAGGTAAGAACCCGATCACATCCAAGAAAGCTCGCCAAGCCGCCGAGATCGATGCAGCCAACGACACCTTTGAAGCATTGGCAAAGGAGTGGCACACGTCTCGCCTGAGCGGCTGGGATGCTGGTACGGCCAAAAGGATACTTGGCGCACTCGAACGCCATGTATTCCCCTCGCTCGGTAAACGCCCCTACACCTCTATTATGTCGATGGAGTGGATGGAGCTATTGAGAGGACTTGAGCGCCAGGGAATTCTGGAACAGATGAGCCGTGTGAGGGCCTACTGCAAAGATATCTATGACCTGGCTCGCGTAACAGGCAGAGCCGTCAACAACCCGTTGGAGGGTGTGCATAAATTTCTGTCCTCGGGAAAGGCAGAGAACTACGCCCACGTCTCCCCCGATGAGCTTCCGGGGTTACTTCGAGCAATACGCTCCTACCCCCACGCCAAAGATGTTCAGCTCGGCCTAAGGCTACTAACCCTGATAGCTGTACGTCCCAGCGAACTGCGAGAAGCACATTGGGTAGAGTTCGATTTCGACAAGAAACTGTGGACCGTTCCAGTCGAGCGCAAGGGTCGTAAGAAAGGTCGTGAGCACCTAGTGCCACTATGCACTCAAGCCGTAGAAGCACTTATGGAGCTCCGTCAACTTACCGGGGCCTACCCGCTCCTGTTCCCAGGTAGAAGCGACCGCACCAAACCCCGGAGCGATACCGTTTTCCTTATGGCACTGCGGCGCCTTGGCTACGAAGGCCGCCAGACAGGTCATGGCTTCCGCCACATCGCCAGCACAATCCTCAACGAGCATGGCTATCCCGCTGACCATATCGAGGCCCAACTCAGCCATAAGGCGCAGGGTGTACGGGGGATTTACAACAAAGCCCAGTATTTGGAGCAGCGCTCTTCGATGATGCAATGGTATGCAGACCACCTTGACGAATTAGAGAAGGGCAACATTCTTCAAGGTCATTTCGGAAAGGCGCTGTGAACATGCCAACCCCACCCCATCAAAAATCGGTGTTACTGGTGTTACGCTCGTTACGTACAAACCCAACATATTGATTTTATTGGATATAACTGACGTAACACGCGCAGAAAGACATCCCTACACCGCGTGTTACGCATCAAATTCGTGTTACGCCTAAGTAGCCCAAAACTTCTGGCGGCCATCTTTTATTAGCTGCCCCACACTCATGAGACGCCGCTGTCATCACCTCCACCCAAAGGGGCTCGGGGCACTACCGCTCATCCGAAAGGTCTCTGTTTTTCATTTTTTTCTATCGATTTTTTAACTGTATAGAAAACCAGTAGGACGAGGTAGGACAGCCCCAGTAAAAACAGAAACTTTGCTGCTATCTTGCTGGCTTAAACTGCCTTATCCAACAAAATTCATCGAAAACCATCGAAAATAAAACTTTTAAAAAATAGAAAATCGTTTACATAGCTGGGGCCTGTACGAACTACGACAGGAAACGCGCTATGAAGCCTCACGACACTTTAGACCCCTCGACTACCTCACTCGTCTCTGCTTGTTTGCTCACCACCGACCAAGTCGCTACTGCGCTAGGTCTGTCCAGTCGAACGCTTGCCGCGTGGCGAAGTTCGCGTAGCAATTCACTTCCCTACGTCAAAACCGGATCTCGGGTTCGTTACCGCTCTCAAGATGTTGCCGCATGGCTTGAAAGCCGAGTGTGCTCCAACGCTAAGACTGCGGGGGAAGGTGCCCAATGAGCAGCCCCAAACAGCCCGCAAAAATCGTGGACATTGCTCCATCGACACCAAGCGCTCCTTACAAGAAAAACCATGCAGGATTCGCATGCTTGCCACTCACCGGATCCGATACAGAAGTGGGACGGTTCGACCCCGCTGCCACGCTGATACGCATCAATCAAGTCATGGCCCTGACAGGTATTGGCCGAGCAACCGTCTACAAGCTCATGAGCCAGCCCGAGAGCGGTTTTCCGCAAGCCGTGAAACTCACCGACAGCAATGCACGTGGAGCTCCGGTTGCCTGGGTATTGGCCGAAATATTGGATTGGACACGCGCACGTATCGCCGCTCGCGACAAGGTGGCGGCATGACGAGCCACATAGCGAACAAGGCCATCTTGCGGCCCTTCTCTGCACTCAGAAAAGTAGGTTTTTCGTCGCGCTGGATGCAACGTTTTGAGCGCCACAGAGCGCAACAAAAACGCCTAAATCGAGTAATTGTCGTCATGCATTGGGCGGACGGCACCTGGTGCGCGCTCTCGATACCCAGCGAAGCACCGCGCGCTGCGATCTTAGATGAAGGCCAACAAATCGACGCTTACGAAGATGCACGATCTTGCCTCGACGCCGACTTCCTCCCACTGCTTTCCCTGCGCTGGGAAATCAATGCCTGAAACGAAAACGCCCCCGGCGGCAACCGGAGGCGTTGAGGTAAATCTACATGCATGATCAATTTATGCCGCATCGAAAAAATCCGCAAGGGATCCACACAGTTGCACTTTCAAAAAACGGACGTTACTCTCTGATCGTCGCTGCAAATTCAGCGACCGGGTTTGGCGACCCGAGTACATGCAGGCGCACAGGCGCCCCCATACTGATTGCAGGCGCTTTTTTTGTGCCCGCATTCCTGCTTTATGGCGGCTGTGCGTGGGAGACCTTCGGGTCTGCCGGGGTCCTGTATGCCCGGTTCGCCAACCTGCGCACAGCTGCCACCCTAATTCGTTTGGCGACGATCAGTGGCAGCTCCTCACATACAGGAGCTTCACCGAATGCACGCCCTCAATCCGTCCAAAATTCGCGCCGCAGCTCATCGAGCAATGGCTCTCGCCGCTTTACACGCCAACTCCAGCCTCGCTACACGCCTCTCCCGTTACAACGCCCATATGTCGAAGGCTCGCGCCCTGGAAGCCGCAGGGGGTGCCCAATGAGCATGCTCCCAGGCTTTGCGCTGCCCGAGGATCTGCTCTGCGTCAGCCCAGACGCTGAAGCCGGCCTACCTATCGACGCCATCACCTGTGCGCTTGACCGTGCCGACTCCGTTCTCATGCTGCTGGAAGACCACTTAGACGGGGATAAACCCCTGCTTTCCAACCGCGTGCTGTCGTCCGTTATTTGGGACGTGCGCGGCACCTTGGGCCTAATCAAAACGCTCACCACGTATGGTGATGCCTCCTCTGTGCCAATGAGCCAGAAAGGCGGTGCCCTGTGAACACTGCCAATACTCTCGGGAGTACTGAATTCTCATGCGTTGCCAGCGGTACTCGAAAGCTGTTTAGGGTCAATGAAGGCGTGCCAATCGAGGAAGCACTGGAGGCCATATCGCTGTTTCAGTACTACGCCAATCAGCTGACCCTCGACGCAGCCATGAGTAACGAAGGCGAGCGGCTCAGTTGGCCTGCTCTCTACCTGGGTGAAATGGCAAAAGCGCTGATCGATGACGTCAACGATGCGCTGTATGCAACGAGGACAACGCCATGACTCAGCGCACCGGCAACACCTCAAAACGCCCCAGCTTTGCAGACGTAAAAAGCGCTGCCCTGAATGACATCGACCGCGTACTTACTCACTGGCTGCCGAACGGCAAACGCGTCGACGGTGGCAAGGAATACACCGCCCCGAATCCCACACGCACGGACAAACGTGCGGGCTCACTCAAGGTCAATTTGAGCAAAGGCACCTGGGCAGATTTTGCCACTGGCGATAAGGGCGGCGACCTGATCGATCTGGTGCGCTACATCGACGGCGGCACCGACGTTGATGCCTGCAAAAGGCTGGCGGATCTGCTCAGTGTTTCCGCTGGATCCGCGAACGCCAAAAGCGCACCGACCAAGCCCGCAGCGCCGGATTGGATTGCGATTCAACCGATCCCGGCCGAGGCCATGAACAAGTGCCCTGCCAAACACCGGCAACACGGTGTTCCGTCCAAGGTGTGGATCTATCGTGATGCCCATGGCCAGCCGGTCATGGCGCTGTATCGCTTCGACCTGGCCCCGGATGAAGACGGCAAACCGAAGAAGGTCTTTGCACCGCTGACCTGGTGCAAGCGCTCCGATGGGCAAACCACGCAATGGCGCTGGCAAGGGTTGCCGGAGCCTCGGCCTCTGCTACGCCTGGATGAACTGGCACAGCGTGCCGATGCGCCTGTGGTGTTGTGTGAGGGTGAAAAGGCCGCTGACGCTGCCGCTGAACTGATGCCCGACTACGTCGCCACCTGCTGGCCGAACGGCTCCAACTCGTGGCACAAGGCCGACCTGACGCAACTCAAAGGACGCACGGTGGTGCTGTGGCCGGATAACGATGCCAGCGGCAAGACCTGCATGGACGCCATCGAACTCAAGTTGATTGAGCTGGGCGCCGCTTCAGTGCAACGAATCTCGCTCGACGTGTTCAAGCTCAAGCCCAGCAGCAAAGGTGGCAAGCCTACATTGACCAAGGGTGGCAAATGGGAGGATGGCGATGATGCAGCGGACGCGATAGCCAAAGGTTGGACCGCTGACCACGTGACCGAGCTGGGGCGTAACGGCGTATTTTTCGGCACTCTCGCTGAGCCCACTGAGCCCCAAGAACCGAAGGCTAAGGCACCTGCAAAACGCCCCGCGAAATCGAAAAATGACCTGTTGCCGGGCGGCTTTCGCCTGACGCCTGAAGGGGTGTTTTATTCCGGCGATGATGGCGAGGCGCGTCCTGTGTGTTCGCCTCTCGAAATCATCGCTCGCACTCGCGACGACAAGGGCCACAACTGGGGTTTATTGGTCGAGTTCGACGACCCGGACGGCGCCAAAAAGCGCTGGAACATTCCGGCCCGAACGATGACCGGCGACTTCGGCAAGGATGTACTCGGCCCACTGGTAGACATGGGCCTACGCCTTGCCGGGAGTCGGTCAGGGCGCAATGCACGCAATGACCTGCAGAGTTACCTCGGCGGCTTCGACAGCGCCCAGCGTGCACGATTGGTGACGCGCTTGGGCTGGCACGACAACGCCTTCCTTTTGCCCGAACAACAGATCGGCTCGCACGCCGAACACCTGCATTTTTATGAAGCCGGGGCGCAGTTACCACCGATCAACGAAGCGGGCTCTCTGGAGCAATGGCAGCAACAAATCGGCGCGCTCTGCGTTGGCAACCACCGCCTAGCGTTTGTCGTCTCTGTGGCCTTTGCAGGCCCGCTGTTGAACCTGCTAGGGCATGAGTCGGGCGGCTTCCACCTGTATGGCGACAGTTCCGGGGGCAAGACCACTCACTTGCAAGTTGCTGCCTCGGTTTATGGCGGGCCGCGTGTGGTGCGCTCATGGCGTTCAACAGACAACGCCCTGGAATCCATCGCCGCCGCACATTCAGACGGTCTCCTGGTGCTGGATGAAATCGGCATGTGTGACCCACGCATTATTGGCGAGACGGTCTACATGCTCGGCAACGGCACCGGTAAGGCACGGGCGAATGATCGAGGACAAGCGGGCCGACAGGTGCAGGAATGGCGCTTGCTGTTTCTCTCGACCGGGGAGAAGACGTTGGCGCAGCACATGGCGGATGCCAACAAGGAGCTAAAAGCGGGTATGGAAGTCCGCATGCTCGCGGTGCCTGCGGATGCCAGCAAAGGCCTCGGCATGTTCGATGTGCTGAACGGATTTGAGGACGCTGCAGCCCTTTCTGATGCGCTCAAGGCGCGTGTCGCCAAATACTACGGCACACCCCTCACCGCCTTCCTGCACGCACTGTGTGCGCCTGGAGAAATGCTCAGATGGTCGGTGATCGTTCGCCGCACAGTGGAGCAGTTCATCACCCAAAACCTGCCGACCTCGGCCAGCGGGCAGGCCCAGCGTGCTGCCCTTCGCTTTGGCCTCGCGGCAGCGGCCGGAGAGTTGGCCACCGCCTTCGGCGTCACCGGTTGGCGTGATGGTACGGCCACGACTGCTGCAAGGGTTTGTCTGCATGCGTGGCTGGCCGAGCGTGGCGGTGCCGGTAACTTCGAGGGCGATGCAATTTTGGCGCGCTTACGCCAGGTCATTGAGCGATTTGGTGAAAGCCGCTTTACCCGCTGGGAGTCAGCCGCCGCCAAGATCGATGAACACGGCCCACGCACGATTGATCGGTTGGGCTTTCGCAAGACGATGGAACACGGCATGGGCGACGCCCTGCACACCACCAACACCTACTACGTGCTGCCTGAAGCCTGGAGGGCCGAGATCTTCAAGGGCATGAACATCAGTGCGGTGAACAAGGAGCTGCTGCAACGAGGCGTGCTTGAGCCAGGAAGCGATGGAAAAGCGTACAGCTTGATTCGCCTGCCTGGTTTAGGCCCTCAGCGCTGCTATGTGGTGAAGACGGTTCCTGGAACGGATGAAAGCGAGGCTGAGGCCGCCTGATGGCATGCCTGCTGATCGAGGTAGCGCCGGCTCATTCCCGGCCTCGCCAGCCGTTCAACCATCCTTATCAATCGTAATGCACAGAGACAATACAGATGAACACTATCCAAGAACTGAAAGACCGCCGCGACGAACTGACCCTAGAAATGGAGAGCATTCAGCGCGATCTGGCGCCCTTTGAAGCGGCATTGGAAAGTCCCGAGCTTATCCAGGAGGGCCGTCAAAGGGCCGTCCAGGATGAAATCAACGATCACAAAAGACGCATCGACTCGCGAGACCTTGAGATCCACATCCTGAATCAAAAGATTGATCGCCTTGAAGCACTGGCGAACCGTGAGAGCTTGGCTGCGAGCTACATCAGCGCTATGGCGACCAGGAAAGCCGACGAGATGGAGCTCAACGAAAAGCGCAACAGCATTGAGACACGGTTGCAGCAGGTCCGCCAGAACGCTCAGGAAGACATGGCAAAGGCTCGACAAGCTGAAACGGACGCAGCCACCGCTTATGCGCAGGCTGTCGCCTGGGGCGATGTGGAGGGCGAAAAAGCTGCTAACGCAGAAGCTCAAAAGGCAGCAAAAAATCTCACGGCGGCGGTTGAGCATCACCGTCGCCAACAACTGCTCATCACCGCCCTGGAGCAGGAGCTGGTGACGATTGATCTGTACATCACCGAGGCACAAAAAGAACACGCCAAGATCGAGAATGAAGCAGCTCATCTGGCGAACACAGTGTTAGAAGAAAAGTGGAACGAGGCTGCGAAAGCGCTGCTGGAAACCGGAGGCCAGTTGTGGGCCGCACGAAGATTGATTAGTCGAGACCCGGTTGCCCTATTGAAGCTGGATATCCCTGAACTGGGCGAGCGTTTTGGTAGCTGGACCTGGCGAGAACTCTCAGATCGCTCTAGCCAACACAGCCTGATTGATCTCTTGGCCGCTTAAATTAAACCATCCCCGAAGCAGCCTGCGAGAAACAGGTTGTTTCGGGCATACCAAGGGTGCCCCCATGAACAAACCACCACAGAACAGCGCACAGATGCCTGATTACCTAAAGGCCCGAAAACTTCATTTGAACGGGATAATTGTCGTCCTGGCCGGTATGAAAAAGCTCAGTACGAGAGCAAACAAAGATACTAAAGTCGAAACGCTGACAATTGATGCAGTCAAGGCGGAGCTTGATTTCATTGACCTTCAACTCAAAAGAAAGGACGGATAATCAATAAGCGGAAGCCTAAACAGCTTCCGCTTCGCTAGATCCTACCATTACAAACAAGGCTTAAGATTTTTCGGCTTCTGATCTGTGACGGCTGTGGGCTTATGACCGCTGTCGGCCAAAAGCGGACGATCTGTCTCATAAAAAAACCGTCCCACTTTTCGCATTCTGCCGGGCACCTGCGCCAAGGGCCGAAATCCAGAGACCTATTTTCGATTTTTCCAACGCTTCCACAGTCCGCTCATTGCACGGCTGTTTCCGAATATGTTGTTGATAATGCTCACATCACCCTCAACCAATCCAGCGGGCTTGATGTCTTTGAGTACGGCTTCGGTTCCCAGAGTCCTGGCCCATCCCGCCATGTATCCCTTCGCGGTATCTGAAGCCCCATCCGATAGTTCACTGAGGAGCAATCTCGCGTAAGCCAGTCGGTCTTCTTGCGTTAGGAAGCGCTTGTTTACATCTGCGCGCAGGTTATTGACAGCTGCCCACGTGATCGGACTTTCATCCATTTTGAGTAATTGCAGGGCCAAAGTAGGTATTTCCTTCGACTCTTTCTCACTGTGATGTCCTTCATCTCGAATGATTTGATGGAGCAATCGCTTACGGTGCTCGTCACTGGTATCTGCGGCGAGCATCAGTTTTTTCAGGTTGCTGTATGCTTCCACCCCAAGCGCGCGGCACCACAGCGCCAGGGCTAGATCAGGATCGGTGGTGGAACCAATTTTGCCCTTGAGCAGCACGGCCTTCGTGGCCTCCAGGTCTTCCGAGATGGAAAGGTTCGGAGTCATCGCCTTCCACGCTCGCTCCAGTAAGATAACTTCCTCAGGGTTGTTGTAATCAATAGCGTCAGCCAATCCCACGATCTGGGCGATAGACAGCTCATTTTTGCCAGAACTTAGGAAGTCAACAGCTTCAACAGGTCTTTGCTGCCAAACCACGCAGGCCGTCTCGACAAGATTGGAAGACAGTGTGTCTGAAACCACTTTATCTGCCAGCATGCTACTCAAGGACGCCAGCGTGTATCGGCCTACGACTCCAGGAGAAGAGATAGCTGTCTGCTGAGCTTCCGCAAACAGGGTTTGAGGTGTGTATCCTATGGGTAACTGTCCCACGGTCGGCCATCGGCCTATGAAATAACTGTGCAGTGGGTCGAAGGCGTCTTCGTATGCCTTGGCATTACTGACCAGCATTTGTAGGGCAGGGCCGACTACTGCAGGGGTCGCATGTGTAAACACCTGAGAAAGCCCAGGCAGAATGTGAGGAAGGTAGCTATGCCAGTTGCTGACCTTGGCGGGCAACTTTGGTAGTAGCTTGTCCAGATGAGGTTGCAGGTAGCCATCCTCCCAATATTTGGAAGGTATGTGTTGCGCCGCGTCTGTGTATAGGGCCTCATCTTCGGCGTCCAGTTCTGCAATATCAGTCAAATCCGTCAGGAACGTTGCCAACGACTCCTGGTCTCCCTCAGGTAGGCTTCCATACGCCGCAAACAACTGATTGCGGCATATGCTCGGGACATTCGAGATCGGCTCATCGATCCAGCTCTCCGCTACTTGACTGAGAGCTTGCGTGTGGCGGACCACAAAAGTGCGGAACACCTCGGAGGCATCCTGTTCGCAGCCTTCAATACGGCTCAACGAGATGGCGAAGCTGGCATATTCTTCGTAGTGGCTATCATTGAACTGCGGGAGCCGTGCAGCACCCAGGTCGACCAGCAGGCGAAACGCGCGCTTGTAGAGCGGCGCTTCTTTGACGTCGACCACGCGACGGCTGAATCTAGCTAAGCAGTTCAGCAGCAGATCATTACGCGCCTGGGGAATGTACCGTTCCAACGCGTTGATCACGCACTCAATTAAGCCTGGAGCGTTAATGGTGGAGAGTCGGGTTACTTGTTCCCACAGTTGCTCACGGCTTTCTTCTCCTTCGCCGGCCAAGCGCTCCCATACAGTGTTTATGCGGATTGCAGTCAATTGCACGTCGAGAGACTCTAGCGGCTCAAAGTCATCGTTAGCTTTCTCTTCAAAGTAGTGGAACGCGGTCGTAAACTGCTGGACATAGCTCGCTCCAATCTCCGGCAATAAGGAGTTCTCGTAGCGGTCTATCCATTGCTGCAGCTCAATGAAGCGGAGCGTGTAAGACCCTGCGTCAGTAGAAACATTGCGCTCGCATAGCCATGCCATGAGAAGCTCTTTCGGTTGAGGGGGCAATCCCTGGGCATCAAACACGGACAAGGCGATTTCTGCCGCCCCCTTGGTCATGGCAATGACTTCATCCATATTGGGAGCCTGGCCACTGGGCAGGCGCATGGTGCTCTTCTTCCCGCTGGTGAGCATTTCTTCAATTAGGGCAGAGGCGATGTGTTGCTGGTCGACGGGGTTGGCGACGGCCGTGACTCGAGCGATCTTCTCAATGCCCAGGAGCGACCTGAGTTCTCCAGACGTGATGATGTCGTTGCACAGGATGCCAAGTACTAAATTGCGGGTGCGCGGAGGTAGACGATCAATCACATCGGCAACCACGCGCATGGCATTGAATTTTAGTGCTTCTTCGGTTCGATGGAGTTCACTGAGCATACCGTGCAGCAGCTCCATCTCCTGATCGCTCAGGAACTCGTTGGCTCGTGGGGAAAGGGCCTCCAAGAACCCTTGGGTATCACCAGATACCAGATAGCCATAGATTCGTGATGCATGACCGCCGTATTGGCGAGTCGCGAAATCTTCTGATAGCAGAAGTAGGCTTTGCAGGGAGTCTGGCCAATGAATGCCGACCAGACTTGCCAGAAATTGGCGCAGGTCACGACATCCTTCCACCAGGGTCGTTTTCCCCGTCTCATCTACAACGTACCGCTTGAGGACGTGATGTGATTCCAGTGGTTCGTCCTTAAGTGACGTTTGTCTAACCATCAAGCTGGTGAGGCGATGCAGCAATTGGGGATCATTTTGGAGGTCTCGGTAGAATCCTGGGAAACTTACTCGGGCAGCGCTTAGTGCACCAAGGGCAATCGGGTGCTTGGTTACAGCACCTTCATGAAGGCCACCCGGGCGCTCACTTCCAATGGCGTCGAGCTCGCGTGCCTTGGCTAACCACCAGGTCTGTGTAAACGCGTTGACGATCTGTAGTGCATTGCGCGGGTCGGTGACATTGGTGTGGATCATTCGATCCACCACCTGTTCAACTGATGCACCTTTGTCCGCAATCTCCTTCACGAGCTCCGGGAAATCCTTCAGCTTTGATAGCGCGAACTGGCGCATGTCGTTTCGCGGTGGCGGTGGGATCTCCAATCGGAACTGAAAGATTCGGTCGAGGTAACGCCTGGCGTCTGTCGGGTTAAAGATGGAGCCTGGTTGCTCGGGATTGCCGCGCCGGCGGGAGAGAGCATCGGCGACTTTGCCTTCATCGCAGGAGATGACGAACACAAGCCCCAGGTTTTCAGGAAGCTTGTCAGTTGGGATCTCCATGAAAGTTCGTACGGCGTCCAGACCTAAGACCATTTCTTCCGCAGAGAGACGATCGAGGTCATCTACGAAAATGACGAGGCGTTCATAGGGTACTGCATTGGTTTTTGCGGGCTTGAATTTGCGCAGTTGCTGAAGCAGCAGCTCTTCGTACTGCTCCGCGCTAACGCTGGGGAGATGCACCCGGGTAACGGTGTTGAACGGGCTGACTGCCGAAGGCTTCATGACTTTAATGAGGTAAGCATAGATACCGGTTACGGCTGCAAGGAAGAGCGATTGGACTATCCAATTGTGAAGTGGCAGCAGCGCAAGACCTGTGCCGATAATCAGTAGGTAGATGATGAAGGCAATCAAGAATGCTGGTACTGGAGCAGCCCAGCTAATCAGATGCTGCTTGGTCAGTTCGCCTATAGGTTTACTGACTGACTCGGTATGCGTCACGTTCCGATAAAGGTCGTCTTGAAGCTTACCTTCATCACCGCCCAGTTCTAGGAAAACATGACGAAGCAACGCGCGCTTAATGTCTTGCTCTTTCCCCCCAAAGCGCCAAGCGTTGAACGTTATGCTCTTGAAGCGTTGGCTGCGTGGATGGCGCCCGCCCGCCGTCGAGGTGTCGTCCGCCAACGCTCGCGCGTAGAGCTCTTTGATCGAACTTTTACCTGTACCCCACCCCCCGAGTAGCCCGATGCTGAAGGGGGGGCGATGGCCCTCATCTTCGATCAGGCAGCGTAGCGCCTGAGCATAGTGCCGGTGGCCGAAAGCATCCTGATCTTCCGTCTCAATGTGACGATCCAGCACTGCTGGCATGGAGCGACGAGAATCTAGCATTCGATCATCCCTAATTCGTATGAGGCATTCAGCTATCGTTGAGGCGAAGCTTACTTTGGGCTATAGCAGGAGGCCAGTAACTAATGAGAAGTGTATACATTTAAACGTCGGAGTTAACCGCCCGCGAGTGGCCGATTGCCGTCTGCCGTGAAGGGTAGCCATCGGCCAAAAGCGGCCGTCCGCGAGTGGCCATACTCGGTGAATAGCGGTCGATCGCTTTTGCCTGGCTAGCGAGTTCAAATCGGTGGATTCGCGTGCGTTTTAAGCATGTGATGGATGCATAAAGTCGAGCGTAGACCGGCCGGGTAGGATTGGGGGCAGAAAATTGATGACACGGTATCGACAGTAGCTTCCAAGTGAAACGAGCCTATGCCGAGACCTTGTATAAAAAAATGCTATTTCCTGCGTCTCTGATCTAGCGGAAGAAGCTTTTCAGGTGACCATATTGTCGCAGCAAGATGCAAAACGGGCTTTAGAGGGGGCGCTAGCCGTCAATGGTAGCGTGCAACATTCCCCTCCTGAACCCGAACCTTATTTTCACCTTTTTTATTCGAATTGATCAGTGATATCGTTAGGCATTATGTTTCCATTTAAAGGGATTTTCTAAATGAGTTCGCGTTTTTCTTGGCTTCATCTAAGTGATTTGCACGTCGGAATGAAAAGTCACAAATGGATGTGGCCGAATGTTAAACACCAGGTGTACGACGACTTTAGATTTCTGCAAGCAGAGCATGGACACTGGGACGTTGTTATATTTTCTGGTGATCTTACTCAAAAAGGTGAGGCTGCTGAGTTCTCATCGCTGACAACCACATTGCAGGAAATGTGGAAAATATTCGATGAAGGAGGTTTTCAGCCAAAATTATTTTGCGTTCCTGGGAATCATGATCTTGTTAGACCTCACGCTTTAGACTCTGTCAAATTAGCGTTGGATAGTTGGTGGAACAACCCCACTCTTAGGAATTCCTTTTGGACTAAAGATGCTGAAACCTTAAGATCTTCAATTTCAAAGTACTTCGAAAATTTTGAAAATTGGAAGGGCAGTTTGAAAGCCGCCGGGATTCCAATCCTTGACTCGGCTGCGGGGGGTATTCCTGGGGACAACTCATCAACACTCACTGCAGGCGAACTGAAAATAGGTTTGATCGGTTTGAATTCAACCTGGCTTCAACTTGATGGCAGCGATTACAAAGGCAGGCTTCATATTGACCCAGCTCAACTTGAAATGGTGACATCGGGGGACGCTACAAGTTGGACTAATCTGCATGACATGAATTTACTTGTAACACATCACCCGTTAGATTGGCTGCACCCTGACAGCCTTAACATTTTCAATAAAGAAATAGATATTAGTGGCCGTTTCAATGCACACTTATTTGGCCACATGCATACTGCTGGTGCGTATCAGCACAACCACTTGGGCATGCAGACTAAGCGTTCAATCCAAAGTGCTTCGCTGTTTGGCTTGGAGAATTTTGGCACTAACAACGAAGAAAGGCGCCATGGCTACTCCTTGAATATTGTTGAAGTTACAGACACCGGAAAAGCAACTCTCACGTTGTTGCCGCGTGCCGCACGGGATGTTGCGGGAGAGCGAAAAATAGGTGCTGACTTCACACTGCCAATCGACAACTCTAATAAGATTGTGCATTCTTTTGATTTACAGCTAGCAGCTGCTAATAGTGCCGTTTCCAAAGGAGGCTGGAACGAAGAAAAGCTGTCTGATCTTAGTGCACAAAAAATCCAGGTATCGGATGCCGGTTCTGTTGTGAACATAGATGTCATCGAAAAGGTTTTTGTAGAGGCGCCAGAAGCACTTTGCGTTCGAGCTATACAACTCGATGCGGCGTGTTCAGTACTAAAAAACACAAGAGTACTTTGGTTGGCTTCTGAATGGGGCATGGGGGATCAAGGATTTATTTGGGCAATACAAAAAACAATGTCACATGAGCGGTCATGCAACTACTCAATTGACCTAAGTAGGTATACTGACCGGAATCAGTTTTTTGAACTGGTTAAAGCGCGCTATGGCTTTAGCTTCGAGTCCATGTGCGAAAATTTGTCTAAATTGTCTAATCCATATCTGATATTTGAAGAGATTCCTTTTACTAGCAACTCCGACGAGTCCTTGAGACTTTACAGGGAGATTTGCGAATTAGTCGAAATCATACTTTCATATTGCCCAAGTCTAAGCGTTATACTTTTGAGTAGGCAACCTCCTCCTGCTGGCAATGAAAATGTATTGGAAATTGTGGCGCTCGATCAAGCCGATACCCGAAGTTTTATTGAGAATCATCGTCTGGGTGTTAAAGGATTAAACATTGATGATTATCTTAAAATTTTTCAGCACACAGACGGGCTGCCCAATTTAATCGAAAATGACCTTCGTAACCTGCGTGTTGCATCACTGAGCGAAGTAACGTCATCGAACTCACAAATACCCTTACCTGATGGCTCTTTAAATAGGGCAATGCTTGAGCTATCGGAGTCGAAAGATCCTGGCATGCAACGCGCTCATTTGCTGCTGAAAATTCTTTGCATTTTTCCACAAGGCGAAGAACTCGCAAAGATCAAAAATTTTGACCGAACTAAACCGGTTTTTTTTGATCACGCTCAAATATTGGAACAGCGAGGTTTTATACAAGGCGTAGAGATCAGTCAACTTGAGAATGGCTCACGCGAGAACAAGACTAAGCGACTTATAGCAACTCGCCCCGTTCGCGAATGGGTACAGTCGAGGCTTACTGACAAGGAGCGTAAGAAACTTGATGAGTATGCTGCGACTTCATACTTTGGACCTTCATGGATGATGGGGGCTTTCAAACCGCCTCACAGCCTAAGATTTGACAAACCCGGACGTGTTCCCGCTGAGTTAGACAACGCTCGCTCCATCATTCAGAAAATTGTTGTGGACTCATTAGAGAGTTCTCGCAAGATAAATGTTGCGTTGGAGCTAGTAAAATACCATGGCGCTTCATTGTTGGTCGGCGATTATTATAGAGGTGCATGTGAACTTTTTCAGTACATTACTCCATTGCTAGAAGGCGAGATAACGGAAGAGGATAAACATTTCTTAGATTTTCTATACGCGAAAGCTTTGAGAATGCTTGACGGCGAAAGCAGCATAGTAATGGCAAAAGAAATATTACTGGCAGCGCTACCGTATTTTAAAGACAAAGCCACACTGGTTAGCGTCTATATGAATATTGCTCTTTGCTCAGAGACTCTAGGAGAGTCCAAGGATGCGGTTTCATATGCTAAAAAAGTGATAGAACTAGACAAAGGTAGCAATTCCGCTCTTAGTGCTCAACAGATAATTATAGAGGCCACAGAAGAAAACAATCTCAATTTAGATTTAGCTCTTTCCAAACTAGAAAGTAAGGCACGGAAAAAAGGTGCAAAGACGGTCGCGGTGACAATTGCACTATCCCGCGCTTATGCAATTAAAGATGACAATGAAAAAGTAGCAAAACTGCGAGGAATAGCGAAAGACGCAAAAGATAATGGTGATAGCTATGACGTAATGCGGGCAATGGTAGCGCTTGGGCAGGTCTCATTAAAAAATGATACAAGCTTCAAATTGACCACTGCGGAAGAACATCATTTAGTCAGGCTTTATCATTATTTGTATAACGAACACTTTGGCAACCACTTCAATAAGTGCCATGATATATTATGGAAGATTTTTATTGAGCGTCGCGACTATCAGAACCTTCTGCAGTTGTTTAGGTATAGCTCATTGCTCTGGCGGCTAAGAGGCAATGAGGAATTGGAGAGGAAAGAGATCATTCGCTTGAATAAAACCTTGATCAAAGCTTCGTTTTTAGTAGATAGACTGGATATATCATCATCTTACTTTTATGCACGACTTAGCGCTTCGGTAGCTGTAACCGCTCATGATTAATTTGTTTGATTTCATTTAATCTAGACTCTGGTGGCCTCGCTGCATATTGGCTCGAGACCACCCTAGCCTTCTTCGATTAATCAAATGGCGGTTGCCCTTGCCCTTGCTATTTATGGTGATTATTGGCTTCCCACTTTTGAGCAACTGTTACTGGCCGGTAGCGGCCCTTCTAAGCGAATGCCCCTAGTTCGATAACACCCACCTTAATCATCGAAAACCACTCCTCCCAGAGCATTCATTGATGTAACACCTATTTGCCATGTAACACGCATATCGGCGAACCAGTCACAGCTGTGTAACGCCATATAAATCATTTAAAATCATATACTTATCGACCTCTGTAACACGCGTAACACTCGTAACAAGGATTTATTAGGGCATCCCCCTAGCCCCATTAGTATTGCTCCTCCAGCGAAGCGCGGTGGATCATGTTCTTAGGCTTTGGTTCGATAGTGGGGACCCTGGAGCATTCTTGAAGGTACGGGGTAGGAAACCCGCGTGACCGTGTCAGCGGAAAGATGTCCAGCTTAGTGAACAGGTGAACCGGGTGAACTGCTGTTCACCAGTGCATTTGCTTTATGAATCGGAAAGCCGCTGGGGACCCTGGGCATCTCGGATAGACACGGGGCATGGAACCCGCCTGATCTCGTTAGTGGCTGGGCTCCAAAGTTAGTTGACTGGTTGACCGAGTTGACCAGGACAATCGTTCACTATCCTGAACGAAACCCATGACCGTTACAGATCCGGTAAGGATGCCCTTTTCTCTTCAAGATCCTTTCAATTTCAACGTTGAAATTTCAGTAAGCTGGTGCGGCTGCCGCTACCACGATCCCGCGGGTTTCCTACCCCGTACCTGCAATAATCTCCCAGGGTCCCCGGCGGGTTTTGGGCCTGTGAACCCTACACACGGCAGATTGGCTTAGTATCGAGTGACCGAGCTACCAACCTGGAGCTCGTCTCAGCTAGGGAAAGTGAAATGGATATGGTTGCTGTTCGATCTGATGCAATGACCTCTGTTGGCTACGATGCTGCCACCAAGAGAATGAGAATCCGCTTTCAGCAAGGGCACTCCTACGACTTCTGTAACGTCCCCCCGACGATCCACCAAGGGTTGATGTCAGCTAGCTCAAAGGGCTCTTACTACAACCGGTACATTCGTGATCGATACCAGTGCTGAGGGCATGGTTGAGAGGTAGCAAGAAGGGGCATGAACGAGCCCCATGAAAGACAGGACACCGTTTCCCCCTTACGATA
>NZ_AOHN01000023.1:0-106678 GCF_000510915.2 Pseudomonas sp. FH4
CGCCAGAGCGGTACGCAGCTGCTCTTGAGCAGTGGATGGCCCTACGGAAACGACGACGATTTCAGTCACAACACCTTTTTCTTTCAGGCGTACGGCTTCTTCCACAGCGATTTCGCAGAAGGGGTTCATCGACATTTTGACGTTAGCCAGATCGACGCCGGAATTGTCCGCCTTGACGCGAACTTTCACGTTGTAATCGACAACGCGTTTGACAGCTACAAGAACCTTCATGGATTCCTCGTTACTCTCCGGTGAAAAGGAAGCCGCCCGGATAAACCTGGCGGTAGATGCTCAACGGCGCACAAGGGCACCTCTAAAAACGCAGGCCGTCATGACAGATAACGTTGCACGTACTCAATAATAAAGACCGTTCGTCAGGGGTGACTGACAAGTCATTCATCGTCGCAACGTGTAAACTGCGCACCAGCATTACGTGCGCGTCAACCTGCATGGAGCAGTGCCTTGTCTTTGGACGTGGCCTTGAAACCGGCAGTCCGCCTACGGGAAGCGCAAAACCGACCGTATATTGACCGGAACGCCTTTTCCGGTCAATACAGCAAAATGGTCAGATATAAGCCGCGCTGCTTTGATTTATCTAGCGCGCGGGCAATTCAAACAAACGTTTGTATTGGACGCTGAGAGTGGTGTAGATATAATGCGCCACCCAGAGAGAAAGGTGGGTCGTCCCCTGCCCTTCGTAAGAAATTTACGCAGATGACGACAGATAAAACACCGAACCTCCACCCATTAGAAAAAAAACTGTTGAGCCTTGAGTAGGAGATAGCCTGTGGAACGCGAATACATGGAATTCGACGTGGTCATCGTCGGCGCAGGGCCGTCAGGCCTGTCTGCCGCCTGCCGACTGAAGCAGAAGGCCGCCGAAGCCGGTAAGGAAATCAGCGTCTGCGTGGTCGAAAAAGGCTCCGAAGTCGGCGCACACATCCTGTCCGGTGCCGTGTTTGAACCACGCGCCCTGAATGAATTGTTCCCGGACTGGAAAGAACTCGGCGCCCCGCTCAACACTCCCGTGGTGCGCGACGACATCTATGTACTGCGCAGCAGCGACAGCTCCACCAAGGTTCCAGACTTCTTTGTGCCCAAGACCATGCACAACGAAGGCAACTACATCATCTCCCTGGGCAACCTGTGCCGCTGGCTGGCCCAGCAGGCCGAGAACCTGGGCGTGGAAATCTACCCAGGCTTCGCCGCCCAGGAAGTGCTGTTCGACGAGAACGGCGTAGTACGCGGAATCATCACTGGCGACCTCGGTGTCGACCGTGAAGGCCACCCAAAAGACGGCCTGTACACCCCAGGCATGGAACTGCGCGGCAAGTACACGCTGTTCGCCGAAGGCTGCCGTGGGCATCTGGGCAAGCAACTGATCCAGCGCTTCAACCTGGACAGCGACGCCGACGTGCAGCACTACGGCATCGGCCTCAAGGAAATCTGGGAAATCGACCCGGCCAAGCATCAGCCAGGCCTGGTGGTCCACACCGCCGGCTGGCCGCTGGACATCATGAGCAACGAGAACACCGGTGGTTCGTTCCTCTATCACTTGGAAAACAACCAGGTGGTGGTCGGCCTGATCGTCGACCTGTCCTACAGCAATACCTTCCTGTCGCCATTCGATGAGTTCCAGCGCCTCAAGCATCACCCGGTGCTGGCCCAATATCTGGAAGGCGGCAAGCGCATCAGCTACGGCGCGCGAGCCCTGGCCAAGGGCGGCATCAACTCGCTGCCGAAGATGGTATTCAAGGGCGGCGCCTTGATCGGTTGCGACCTGGGCACCATGAACGTGGCCAAGATCAAGGGCAGCCACACCGCGATGAAGTCCGGCATGCTCGCCGCAGACGCCGTGGCTGATCGCCTGTTCGCCGAGTCCGAAGGCGGCGATGAACTGACCGCCTACGTCGACAGCTTCAAAGCCAGCTGGCTCTACGAAGAACTGTTCGCCACCCGCAACTTCGGCCCGGCGATGCACAAGTTCGGCCCGATCATCGGTGCTGGCTTCAACTGGTTCGACCAGAACATCCTCGGCGGCAAAATGCCGTTCACCCTGCATGACACCAAGCCGGACTACGCCTGCCTCAAGCTGGCCAAGGACAGCCAGAAGATCGACTACCCCAAACCCGACGGCAAGTTGAGCTTCGACAAGCTGAGCTCGGTGTTCCTCTCCAGCACCAACCATGAAGAAGAACAGCCGTGCCACTTGAAACTCAAGGACCCGAGCATCCCGATCGGCACCAACCTGCCGCTCTACGATGAACCGGCGCAGCGCTACTGCCCGGCGGGCGTGTACGAAGTCATCACCCAGGAAGACGGCGAGAAGCGCTTCCAGATCAACGCCCAGAACTGCGTGCACTGCAAGACCTGTGACATCAAGGACCCTTCGCAGAACATCACCTGGGTGACGCCGGAAGGCGCGGGCGGGCCGACTTACCCGAATATGTAAGTCATCTGCTTGAACATGAGGCTCTCCACTGGAGAGCCTTTTTTATAGCCAACACAAATCTAGTGTGGGAGCGGGCTTGCTCGCTCCCACATTTGGATCCTGGTATCTCTGGGAGATTTACGCAGTACGCTCTTCGCCCGGGTTGCGCAGGAAGTAACGCTTATATTCGCGACTGAACTGCGACGTACTCTGATACCCCACGTTATGCGCCGCCTGCGCCACGCCCATGCCTTCGACCAGCAACAACTGCTGGGCCTTGAGCAATCGCAAGCGCTTGAGGTACTGCACCGGCGACAACAAGGTGCAGCGCTTGAAGTGCTCATGAAAGGTCGACGCACTCATATGCGCATACCCAGCCAGGGTCTCGATGTTCAGCGGCTCGGCGTAATGGGCATGCAGGTGGTTCAATGACGTGGCAATCCGCGAAAACTGCCCCTGCTGTTCCACCAGCGCGCGCAGTACATCGGCCTGGGGCCCACGCAGCGCGGTGAACAACAATTCCCGCACCCGCGCCGGTCCCATGATCCGACTTTCCAGTGGATCGTGCAGGCACTGCAACAGCCGCTCCACGGCGCCGCGCATCGCGTCATCGAGCACCACCGAACTCATCGACTCCAGGGTCTGCGCTGTCGGCGGTGGCCCGGCCTGCATGCCCATGGCCATCACCAACTCGCCCAACACCACCCGGTCAATACCCACAGTCACCCCATACAGCGGGGCATCGGCGGCCATGGCAAACGTCTCGCACTCAAAGGGCACCGGCATTGCCTGGATCAGGTAATGCCCGGCGCCATACTCCAGCGTCCGGGGCCCCAGGTAGGCGACCTTGCTGCCCTGGGCCACGAACATCAAGCTGGGTTCGTAGATCTGCGGCCCGCGCGCCACGTCGCAACTGGCGCGCAACACCTGCACGCCCGCCAGGTGAGTCGGGGAAAAACCGTCGCAGGGCGTGAGCTGCTCAATCAAGGCAACCAGCGTGGCGTTGGCATCAAGATGGCGGGTCAACAACATAAAAGCAGTTCTCGGGAAATTCACGACCGGATGCAGCGGGACAAGCTTCAAGCCACACGCTACAAGAGAGTGTGGAGTTTATAGCTTGGCGCTTGAAGCTTGCTGCTTTTGGCTGCTCCTTCGGAGCTTTAGGCATAAGACTCGGAGCATTTGCCATGTTCGCCCACCGGGTCCACGCGCAGAATTCGCCACCTCTCCCGTCCAAGCTTTTGCGAGGTTTTCACCATGTACACCGCCATCGGTTACGCCGCCCAGTCGGCCACCACTCCCCTCGCCCCCATGTCGTTCGAGCGCCGCAGCCCGCGGGCCGATGACGTGGCGATCGAGATTCTCTACTGCGGCGTCTGCCACTCCGACATCCACCAGGCACGCAACGAATGGGGCATCGCCGTCTACCCGCTGATGCCGGGCCATGAGATTGTCGGCAAGGTCACGGCCGTCGGCGCCAGCGTCAGCGCGCATAAAGTCGGCGACCTGGTCGGCGTGGGCTGCATGGTGGATTCGTGCCGCCACTGCGAAGCCTGCAAATCGGACCTGGAGCAATACTGCCTCGAAGGCCCGACCATGACCTATGCCACCCCGGATCGCGTGGACGGCAGCAACACCATGGGCGGCTACTCCGATAGCATCGTGGTCAGCGAGCACTTCGTGGTGAAGATTCCGGCCAAGCTCGACCTGGCCAGCGCCGCACCGATCCTCTGCGCAGGCATCACCACCTACTCGCCGTTCAAGCACTATGGAGTCAAGGCCGGCGACAAGGTCGGGATCCTTGGCATGGGCGGCCTGGGCCACATGGGGATCAAGTTTGCCAAGGCCATGGGCGCCGAAGTGACACTGTTCACCCGCTCGGCGAGCAAGGCAGAAGAAGGCCGTCGCCAGGGCGCCGATCATGTGATCGTGTCCACTGATGCCGAGCAGATGAAGGCCGCAGCCGGCAGTTTCGACTTCCTGCTGGACACCATTCCGGTGCAGCACGACCTCAACCCCTACCTCGATACCCTGCGCTTTGACGGCGTGCATATCCTGGTGGGTTTGATCGAGCCGGTCGACCCTCCGGTCAGCGCCGCCAAGCTGGTAGTGGGCCGTAAAGTGCTGGCCGGCTCAATGATCGGCGGTATTGCAGAAACCCAGGAAGTCCTGGATTTCTGCGCCGAGCACGGCATTACCTGCGATATCGAAATGCTTGATATCCGTCAGATCAACGAAGCCTATGCGCGCATGATTGCCGGCGACGTGAAGTACCGCTTCGTGATCGACATGACCACCTTGAAGGCTTGATCAGGCCTTCGCCCCCAACTCCGCTGAGAGCCGTGCTGCGACCTGTTTGACCACAGGGATCAGCTCGGCCATTTTTTCCAGCGGCATGTAGGGCAGCGTACTGGCGATGCTGATGCCGGCGACAATCCGCCGGCTGGCATCGCGCACGGGCGCGGCCACGCAGCGGATCGACGGTTCGTTGTCTTCCAGGTCGAACGCATAGCCGCCCGCGACATAGTCGCGCATGCGTTGCTCGAACTGCTCCCAGGATTGTTCCGGGTGCTGCGGCCAGTGCAGGTTTTTCCCGCCTACCGGCAAGCTGGCCTGATACAGGCGCTGCCATTCCTCTTGCGTGTCATCGAGCAACAAGGCCTTGCCGATCCCGGTGCGTGCCAGGGGCATGCGGTGGCCGACCCGCGAGCGCATTTCCGGGCCATTGCGCCCAGGGTTCTTGTGCAGGTACAGCACATCGTCGTATTCACGGATCGCCAGGTGGATGGTGTCGCCGGTCAGCGCCGACAGCTCATCCAGATAAGGCATCGCCAGCGTCACCAGCGGCAGTTCTTCCCGCGCCTGGAAGCCCAGCTCGATCAACTTCGGCCCCAACAGATAGCCGACTTGTGGCACCACCCGCAGGTAGCGCTCGTCCACCAGGCAACTGGCCAGGCGGTGCGTGGTGCTGCGGGTGGTGCCGATGCGCCGGGCAATCTCCTTGAGATCCCGCGCACCGCTAGCCACCGCCTGCACCACGCCCAGGCCGCGCAACAGGGTCTGGGTGCCCGTGGGGGCAGGATCTTTGACGGGCGTTGGGGCGTTTTCCTGCATGTCGGGAGCCTATGTGTCGTACGAAAGCGGCGGCCATTATGGCAAATGCCAGGCCTCAAAACAGGACCGATCTCAGCCCTGGGCAAACTCACGCAACGCATCGCCTTCCATGCGGTAGCGCACCCATTCTTCCTGGGGCTGGGCACCGATGGATTTGTAGAACGCAATGGCCGGCTCGTTCCAGTCCAGCACGCTCCATTCGAAGCGCCCACAGCCATTGTCGTAGGCAATCTTCGCCAGGTGGCGCAGCAATTTCTTGCCCGCCCCGCCGCCACGCTGTTCCGGGTTGATGTACAGGTCTTCCAGGTACAGGCAGTTGCTGCCAAGCCAAGTGGAATAGCTGAAGAAGAACACCGCAAAACCGATCGGCAAGCCATCACGCAGGCAGATCAGGCCATGGGCGGTAGCGCCTTCACTGAACAGGCTGCGCTCGATATCCACCACGCTGGCGATCACTTCGTGGCGGGCTTTTTCGTACTCGGCCAGCTCCGTGATGAAGGTCAGGATCTGCGCAGCATCGCTGGGCACGGCGGGACGAATCTCGATGGTCATGAACAGGCCTGCTGCTAAAAAAGAAAGGACACATACTAAGGCGCTTTGATGACCGCTTGCAGGGTTTTATGCACGCGGTTACTCCGCTGCCCAGCAATGCTGGCACCAGTAACCACAGAACAAACCACACGGTGGTGCGTGGTAAAAAGTCCGTCATAAATCCAACAGACTCCCAGGCTTGCCCATGCGCCCCACTGCTTCGGTTGACGGAAAACTCTTCGCCCTGCTCTGCCTTGCCAGCTACCTGTTATCACTGTCGTATGGCTCGACGTTTTTATTGTCGCTGCTGATCGACTCCAGAGGCGGCAACGAGCACGACGCCGGTAGCGTGATCGCCATGGCAATGCTCAGTACGTTTATCGCGGTAATGGCGTCCGGGCACCTGGCCGATGCCCTGGGTGCCGCGCGCTCGATTGCCTGCCTGGGGATGCTGTTGGTGACGGCCGGCCTGGGTTTTGCCCTGACGCCGGGCTTTGGCCAGGGCCTGATGCTGTTCGGCCTGGCACTCGGGCTGGGCTGGGGCGTGTTCTATACCCTGGGCCCGATCATTGTGGCGATGCTGGTGGAGCCCAGCCAAAGGGCCAAGTATTTTGCCTGGCTGTCGGGCAGCATGATGACCGGGATCGGTTCAGGGCCCTTGCTGGGGCGAGTGGCCAGCGCTTTGGGCCTGCCCCTTGAAACCGCGTTCTACATCGCAGCCCTCGCCAGCCTGGCGGGCGTGCTGATCTTCTGGCGCCTGGGCAGCCATTTCAAGCGGCAACCCAACCTGCTGGGCGCCGGCACCGTCTCTAAAATCTCCTGGGCCAGCACCCGGCAGGTACTCGGGTCCAAGGCGGTATTCGCAATCATCATGGTGGGCCTGGGCGGCTGCGTATTTGGTGGGCTGTCGAGTTTCCAGACCAGTTATGCGGCAAGCCGTGGGCTGGATTATTCGTGGTTCTTTCTTGGCTTCATGGGGGCAGCCATTACCAGTCGCTTGCTGATTGCCAGCGTGGTGGTCAGGCGCGATGCCTATTGGTCGGCCTGTGTATTGTCCGGATTGATGGTGGTGTCGATCCTGATGTTCAGCGTCGGCGTACATGACAGCTTCAGCTACTTGCTGGCGGCCATGACCTTGGGGGTGGGTTACGGCCTGACCTATTCGGTGATCAACGGCCTGGCCGCCAACGAAGCACCGAGCGCCAGCATGCCCCAGGCCTTGCTGTTGTTCAGCCTGTCGTACTTTATCGGCGTGTTCGGGTTTCCGCTGCTGGCAGGCAAGCTGATCGTCGAGCAAGGCATGCCGACCCTGCTGGCCAGTGTCCTGGGGATCGCCCTGCTCAATTGGTTGATCACGGTGGCGCGCCTGATCTGGCGCCGGGTTTCGCAAAACAAAATCCTACAGGTGACCTGACACCGTTCGTCGCGCCCCAGGCACCAACCACAAAGATGGGCTGACCAATAGAAGGTAAGGACCTTATTTCTATGGAGGCTCCACCATGAATACTCGCAAAATGACTGCCCTTGCCCTCACCGGTTTGCTGTCTGCGTTTTCGCTTGGCAGCTTTGCCGCATCCGACCACTCCACCGGCAAGACCGACCCGATTGGCAGCCCACCCAACCCGGCAACCGAAGAAACCAAGAACTCCATGGGCACCGGCCTGGACACCAATGGCGGTGCCATCATCCAGGACGGCGCCGACCCTCGCACCCAGGGTAATGACGGCAACCGTCAGGGCCTGGGCACCGATGTCGAGAACGGCAAGATCGGCCCAGGCAAGAATGCCACCCCAAGCGGCAACGATGACAACCTGCCCGGTGCGCCGAAGCAGCCTTGAGCCATCAACCGACAGACGCACACTCCAAACCAATGTAGGAGTCGGCTTGCCAGAGATGGCGGTGTGTCGTTCAACCCTATAGCCGGGATCAGCCCTCGGGTTCCAGGCCGATCGGGAAGAACACCCCGCCACTCCAAACCCCCAGCCAACGCTGGCCGTCGATCAGCCGCGTCACCGCCAGCTCCACCAACTGGTAGAACACGTTGCGATGGACCAGCGCCTCAAGGTTGTTGCGCACCAGCACGTAGGGCGAAGGCTCCTGGGTGTGTGCGTCGATCACCACCCGCAGCGGATGCGCCGGGCCGGCCTCGATCGGATCATCGACATTGGAAGTAAACCGCAGCAACTGGCTCTCACCCTGCCCTTCGACCTCCAGCATCACCGCCACAAAGGGCGCGTCATCCACCTTGATCCCGACCTTTTCCACCGGCGTGATCAAGAAGTAATCATCGCCATCGCGGCGGATGATATTGGAGAACAGCTTGACCATCGGTTTGCGCCCGATAGGCGTGCCCAGGTAATACCAAGTGCCATCACGGGCGATGCGCATGTCGATATCACCACAGAAATCCGGGTTCCACAGGTGAACCGGTGCCGGTCCCTTGCCCTTGGGCAACTGTGCCAACAAATCATTGGCCTTGGCCGAACCCGTCATGCTGTTCTCCTTTGAATTACTGGTCGCTCATGCCCAGCAAGGTGCGGGCGTACTGCCGCAACGGTGGGCCAAGCAGATCCTCGGGCTTATTGTCGTGGAACGTCAGTAAACCGCCACGACTGCGAATCCGTGCAGTATCGATCAAATACTGGGTGCTGGTCTCGATCAACATGATCTGGATAACCCCGCTGTCCACTCCCAGCCGATCAAGGGCCTCCTGATCCGCCCACTCATCGGCATTGCCAATGCGATCATCGGCCTTGGCGAACCGCGTGTACAACAGGTAATGCGCCCCGACTTCACGGGCCTCGGCCATGGCTTGCTCCAGGCCTTCCGGGGCACGGGCGCGGCGGACCATGGGGAAGTATTCGATAAAACCGTTGAAGGCTTCTTCGGCCACCACATTGGGACGCGGATAGGCACTGCCCGGCGGCGTGAATGCGCCCTGGGCGATAAACACAAAGGAATCGGGCTGTATGCGAACCGAGTTGGAACGACGGGTGTCGCTATGATCCAGCAAACCGGCATCGCTCATCTGATAGCGAGTGCCTTCGGCCATATCGCTGACTGTCATGCAGCCACCCAGCGCGAACGACGCCAGCAACAAAACCAGACTACGCATCCTATCCTCCAGAAGCCGGTGACGGAAAACCGGCGAATGGGCACGAGATGCAGATTTTGGGCCATAGAAGCAGCTGCACGCCTATAGCTTGGCGTCAGCCACCAATAATCTTCATCACCGTAGCGCCGCCCGAAAATGCCACTTCCTGTTTGTCGCCCAAGGCCTTGACCAGCAGGCGCTGCAACGCAGGCAAAGCCTGGTGCCGCGGTTTGTCCAACAGGTCGCCGACGTAATGGCGGTTGCTCGAAGACAAGCAGCCGTGCAGCCAGC
Organism: Pseudomonas sp. FH4; assembly: GCF_000510915.2. Lineage (NCBI taxonomy): Bacteria > Pseudomonadati > Pseudomonadota > Gammaproteobacteria > Pseudomonadales > Pseudomonadaceae > Pseudomonas > Pseudomonas sp. FH4. The sequence continues at coordinate 9,462 of NZ_AOHN01000023.1, forward strand.
CGGTGGAGGACAGGCGCAGGCGCGAACAGGTTCGGCAAAATGGCACGCTTTCATTGGCGATCACGCCGAAAAAGCCCTGGCCGGGAATTTCATAGCGCACGGCCGTGGCATCTACCGGGGCGTCGGCCTGCAAGTATTCGTGATGGTCGCCAATCAGGCTCAACAGTTGTTGCAGGCTGACGAATTGTTGCAGGAAGGCGTTGGAGTCACTGGCCAGGTGGCCCATGCGCATCAACTCGATAAAACGCAGCTCATAGCCGCGCGCCAGGCAATACTCCAGCAGCGGCATGACCTGATCGAGGTTCTGCCCGCGCAGCGGCACCATATTGACCTTGATCTTGATCCCCGCCGCACGCGCCTGGTCCATGCCATCGAGGACTGTAGCCAAGTCGCCACCACGGGCGATCCCACGAAAGGCATCGGCATCGAGGGTGTCGAGGGACACATTGATACGACGGATTCCGGCATCCACCAGCAAGGGCAACTTGCGCGCCAGTAACTGGCCATTGGTGGTCAGGCTGATATCGCTCAAGCCCATCTGCCCGACGGCCTGCATGAAGGTTTCGAGCTTGGGGCTGACCAGCGGCTCGCCGCCAGTAATGCGCAGGCGATCAATACCGGCCGCCTCGATCAGGTAGGCCACGCCACGGGCCATGGCCTCAGCCGAGAGTTCGTCCTGCGCAGCCACCAGCCGCTTGCCGTTGGGCACGCAGTAGGTACAGGCATAATTGCAGGCTGAGGTCAGGCTGATCCGCAAATTGCGAAAACGCCTGCCTTGACGATCAACGATCATGGATCACTCCGGCAGAGGATAATTCGGGCGCGCTAAAACCTGACTTATAAATCAGATTTTAGCAAGGTCCTTGCCTGAGTATATTCCTGGGTTACCACATACGGCAGTAAATCAGCACACCATTGTGCCGATGAATGCCTTATGTAGCAGGCGTCTCGGGGTTCGGCAGGTCGGTGCTGTGCTTGCGCTTGTTGCCCATGCGCACGCCGATGTCCATCAGGAACTGGAAGAAGCCTTCCTGATCTTCCAGCACGTTGCTCCAGAATGGCGAGTGGTACAACGCCACGGCGCCATGCACCAACGCCCAGGCGGCGCAGTAGTGGAAATAAGGCGGCACGTCTTCCAGCTTGCCTTCGCTGATCCGCCCCTTGATCAGCAGGGTCAGGCGTTCGAAGTTCGAGGCACGGATCTTGTGCAGCTCCTCGACCATTTCCGGCACCTGGTGGCCCTTGACCACTTTCTCTTCCAGGCGGTCGAACAAGCGGTAACGCTGCGGATCACGCATGCGAAACTCGAAGTACGCCCGGGACAGCGCTTCCTTGTCCTTGTCGACATCAGCCGAGTGCAGCAACTCGTTCAAGTCGCGCTCGTAGTCGAGCATCAGGCGCAGATAGATCTCGGCCTTGGACTTGAAGTGTTTATAGATGGTGCCTTTGCCGATACCCACGGCATCCGCAATCATCTCGACGGTGACGCTGTCTTCACCCTGTTCGAGGAACAATTTGAGCGCGGTGTCGAGAATTTCCTGCTCACGGCGGCGAAACTCACGGACCTTACGGGGTTCTTTGTGCATAGAAAGAGGTCTGCAGAGGTCAGTATTGGAAGGGTGGGATGCCCCGATGACGGAACGTTTTACCCGGTGCGAGGGATTATCCCGACTGGGCGGTCGTTGGGCAACGTCTATATGAACAACCCACACACTAAACTTACAGCACGCCAACGAATCAGACGATACGGGTCAGAAATAAAACACTGATTCACGCAATGTATTGCCGTCAATGAGAACTCAAGCGAAGCGCACGTATTCCAAATCTGTTTAAAAAACGATCAGATGCGGCTGGACTGCACGGGATACTGATCAATACTTCATCTGTCGGTGTGACATCTCCCCCAAGTGACACACCGATATGGGTACCAACGGACCGCGTACCTTTGTTTACTCCTAATGGTCTTAACCCGGATTCACCCCCCAGAACCCGGGTTTTTTTTGCCTGGGATTCAGCCAACGTGCGCCAGCGGGAACAGACGCTTGAAGTTTTCGGTGGTCTGCTCGGCAAAACGCTCCACCGACTCCCCTCGCAACATTGCCAGGTAATCCGCCACATCCCGCACATATTCCGGCAGGTTCGGCTTGCCACGATGAGGGATTGGCGCCAGGTAAGGCGAGTCGGTTTCCACCAGCAGGCGGTCAGCCGGCACCTGGCGCGCCACATCGCGCAGGGCCTCGGCGTTGCGGAAGGTGAGGATGCCCGACAGGGAAATATAGAAGCCCAGGTCGAGGGCCGCCTTGGCCATCTCCCAATCTTCGGTAAAGCAGTGCAACACACCCGCCTGGGGCAGCGCCGCTTCGCGCAGCAAGGCCAGGGTGTCGGCCCGGGCGCCACGGGTGTGTACGATCACTGGCTTGCCGGTCTGCTGCGCCGCCTGCAGGTGCAGGCGGAACGAGGCCTGCTGCAAGTCGGCGGCTTCTGGCTCGTAATGGTAATCCAGGCCGGTTTCACCGATGGCCACCACCCGTGGGTGATTGAGCTCGTCCAGCAGCCACTCAAGGGCCGGGGCTTCGCCGGGTTTGAGATCCAGGGGGTGGATGCCCACCGAGCAATCGACATCGGCATAGCGCTCGGCCAGGGCCTTGACGTCGGCGGCATTCTCGGCGCTGACGCCGATACACAGGAAGTGCCCGACGCCACGCTGGCGCGCAGCGTCGAGCGCTGCATCCAGGGAGCCGTTGTGAGCGGCGAGGTCGAGGCGATCAAGGTGGCAATGGGAATCTACGAGCATAGGAAGTTACAACTTGCGTCACAGGAAGTGTCTGGCCAACGAGACATCCGTCGGCCCCGAGAATATCAACGTCGGCCGAGCAACCCGACCCATTGCACCAGCAATGCCTCAAGCAACAGCACCCGGTTCAGGTTGGCCTTGCCCAAGACCTTCTGGCGCTGGGCAAGGATCCAGTCCTGAATGTTCAAAACCTTGTCCTGGGCACTCTTCTGCGCCAGGTATTGCACGACCTTGCGCATGTCCATCAAACCCAGGCCGTTCTCGTCCTGGGTCAGTTGATAGCGCAGGATCAGGCTGGACCAGTCGCAAAACCAGTCAAACAGCAGCAACAACGGCACGTCTTTCCAGCCTTCGGCCAGTTGCGTGGCCGACTGCTCCTGCTTGAGCAGTTTTTTCACCCCGTCGACCACCAGCGCACGCTGCTCGCGCACGCCCTGGGCCTGCAGGCTGACCGCCGCCAAGGGCGAGCCGGCGGCCAGGGTCAACAATTCGACTCGCTCTTGCTCACTGCACTCCGGCAAGGCCTGGCCCAGCCACTGCAAGCTCATGGCCTCGCTCGGCAGCGGGCAGGCCTGTTGCACGCAGCGGCTGCGAATGGTCGGCAGCAGACGGCTGGACTGGTGGCTGACCAGCAACAGCACGGTATCGCCGGACGGCTCTTCCAGGCTCTTGAGCAAGGCGTTGGCGGCGTTGATGTTCATCGATTCCACCGGTTCGATCAGCACCACCTTGCGGCCGCCCATCTGCGCGGTCTGCACCACAAAACTCACCAAGTCCCGCACCTGGTCGACCTTGATCGCCTTGTCGGCTTCTTCAGGTTCCAGCACGTAGTTGTCCGGATGGCTGCCGGCCTTGAGCAACAGGCACGACTTGCATTGCCCGCACGCCTCCAGCCCTGCCGGCCGCTGGCACAGCAGGCGCGCCATCAAGCGTTCGGCCAAGGCGCGCTTGCCGATGCCTGCCGGCCCATGGAGCAGGTAGGCATGGGCGTGCTGGGCACGCCCGGCCAATTGCTGCCACAGGCTGTCCTGCCACGGGTAGGCTTCAGCCACGGTAAAGCTCCAACAGTTTGGGTAGCAGCGCATCGATAGCCTGCTGCACCTGCTTGAGCGGCTGCGCGGCATCCAGCAGGCAGTAGCGCGAGGGTGCAGCTGCGGCACGCTGGAGATAAGCCGCACGCACTGCTTCAAAAAATGCCCGACCTTCCAACTCGAAGCGATCCAGGCGACCACGGGCGCTGGCCCGGGCCAGGCCGACATCAACCGGCAGGTCGAAGACCAGGGTCAGGTGCGGGCGCAGGTCGCCCTGGACGAAGGTCTCCAGGGTCGCGATGCGCTCCAGGGACAAGCCGCGCCCCGCGCCCTGATAGGCGTAGGTGGAATCGGTGAAGCGGTCGCAGATCACCACCGCGCCACGGGCCAGCGCCGGGCGAATCACTTGCGCCAAGTGCTGGGCACGGGCAGCAAACACCAGCAACAGTTCGGTGTCCGGGTCCATGACCTCATCGCCAGTGGCCAGCAGCACTTCGCGAATCTTCTCCGCCAGAGGCGTGCCGCCAGGCTCGCGGGTCAGCAACACCTCGATCCCTTCGGCCCGCAAGCGTTCGGCCAGGTATTCACGGTTGGTACTCTTACCGGCGCCTTCCGGGCCTTCCAGGGTAATAAACAAGCCAGTCACAGGCAGTCCTTAGTCAGAGTCATTGCGGGCTTTGCGCGGGCGCAGCGTCAGGCGCGACAGGCTCAACGGTCGCGGGTGCGGCCGGCGCAGGGCTGGAGCGATAGTCGGCGCGACGCTTGAGTTGGTACTCGCGCACCGCCGCATTATGGGCATCCAGGCTATCGGAGAAAATGTGGCTGCCATCGCCCCGGGCCACAAAATACAGGCTGCTGCCCGGCACCGGATTCAACGCGGCATGGATCGCCTCGCGGCCGACCATGGCAATCGGCGTCGGCGGCAGGCCGCTGATCATGTAGGTGTTATAGGGCGTGGCTTCTTTCAGGTGCGCGCGCGTCAACTTGCCGTTGTAGCGCTCGCCCATGCCGTAGATCACGGTGGGATCGGTTTGCAGCAGCATGCCGATCTTCAGGCGCCGCACAAACACCCCGGCAATCTGCCCACGCTCTTCAGGCACGCCGGTTTCCTTCTCGACCAGCGATGCCATGATCAGCGCCTGGTAGGGATCGGTATAGGGCGCATCCGGGGCGCGTCGGCTCCATTCCTGCTCAAGGACATCGTCCAGGCGGTTGTAGGCTTTCTTGAGGAACTCGACATCGCTCATACCGCGTACGAAACGGTAGGTATCAGGGAAGAACCGCCCTTCCGGGAACACGTCGGGATGACCGATCTTCTCCATCACCTCACGGTCACTCAAGCCCGACAGGGTCTGCTCGATCTTTTCGTGCTTGGCCAGCGCACTGCGCACCTGGCGGAAATTCCAGCCTTCCACCAGCGTCAGGCTGTACTGCACCACTTCACCGCGCTGCCACAGGCCGATCAGCCCCTGGGCCGTCAGGCCTGGCGTCATGCGGTATTCGCCACTGTGCAGCGGCTGGCCATCAAGGTTGAAGCGCCAGTACAGACGCAGCCAAAAGGCATCCTCAAGTACACCATCCGCTTGCAGACGGTTGAAGGTGCCCGTAGGCGTCGCGCCGGTCGCTACATCCAGCAATTGCTCCTGGGACAGATTCAGTGGCTGCTTCAAGGCCGAGTCCAGCTTCCAGGCCGAAAAGCCCAGCAGCAAACCCGCCAGGACCAGACCGATCTCCAGCAGCAATACAATTTTACGTCTCAAATCAAACACCCAATAGCGCGCGAACAATGCCTTGCAGTTTACGGGTGAGTGGCCCGGCCGACCAGCTCATTGGCCCACATCCAAGCACCGGCCAAATGCCATATACGCTGTTGCAGACGAACACTTCATCGGCCTGTTGCAACTGCGCAAGGCTGATATCGGCAACGGTGGTGACAATGCCCAACGCCTCGGCCCTGCTCAACAGCTCGGCGCGCATGACGCCGGCCACGCCACAGCGGCTCAGGTCGGCGGTCAGCAACTGGCCGTCACGCACCAGGAACAGATTGCTGAACACGCCTTCGATGACGCGCCCGGACATATCCAGCATCAATCCTTCAGCGTGATCGGCATCTTGCCACTCGGCGCGAGCCAGGACCTGTTCGAGGCGGTTGAGGTGTTTGAGACCGGCGAGCAAGGGTTGCTCGGACAAACGGGAGGCACATGGGAACAGGCGTACGCCTGATGATCCATGAGCCTCGGGATAGGTGGCAGGCGGGCTGCCTTGCAGGATACGGCGCGCCGGGGCGCCTGGGTTGATGCCATAACCGCGCAAGCTATCGCCACGGGTGAGAATCAACTTGAGCACGCCGTCACCGAGGGCTGCCGCGTAGGCCAGCAACTCGTGGCGGATCAGTGCCTGGTCGACGGTAAGCGCCAGGCGCCTGCAACCTTCGTCAAGGCGTTGCAGGTGGCGGTCAAGCAGCACGGGCTGCCCGGCCTTGACCGCGATGGTTTCAAACAAACCATCGCCGTAGGCCAGGCCGCGATCTTTGAGCGGCACGGTATCCGCTGGCTGACCGTCGACCCAGCTGTGCATCACTCGGCGAACCGGCGGAACACCAGGGAACCGTTGGTACCACCAAAGCCGAACGAGTTGGACAACACCACGTCGATCGGCATTTTCTGCGGCTCGTGAGGCACGAAGTTCAGGTCGCAGCCCTCATCCGGCTCATCAAGGTTGATGGTCGGCGGCGCGACCTGATCCTTGATCGCCAGCACGCTGAAAATCGCTTCGACCGCACCTGCCGCACCCAACAGGTGACCGGTCATGGACTTGGTGGAACTGACCGCCAGCTTGTAGGCGTGCTCACCGAATACCGACTTGATGGCCTGCGCTTCCGCCAGGTCACCCGTGGGCGTCGAGGTGCCGTGGGCGTTGATGTACTGCACCTGATCGACATTGATCTTCGCGTCGCGCAGGGCATTGCTGATGCAACGCGCAGCGCCCGCGCCGTCGGCGGGTGGCGAGGTCATGTGGTAAGCATCGCCACTCATGCCAAAACCGATCAGCTCGGCATAGATCGTCGCGCCGCGGGCCTTGGCGTGCTCCAGCTCTTCGAGAACCAGGGCACCGGCGCCGTCGGACAGCACAAAGCCATCACGGCCCTTGTCCCACGGACGACTGGCGCGGGTCGGCTCGTCATTGCGTGTAGACAGCGCACGCGACGCGCCGAAGCCGCCCATGCCCAGGCCACAGGCGGCCATTTCGGCGCCACCGGCGATCATCACGTCAGCTTCGTCATAGGCGATATTGCGCGCCGCCATGCCGATGCAGTGAGTGCCCGTGGTGCACGCCGTGGAAATGGCGTAGTTAGGCCCCTGGGCACCCAGATGGATGGACAGGAAACCGGAAATCATATTGATGATCGAGCCCGGGACGAAGAACGGTGAAATTCGACGAGGGCCGGAGTCGTGCAGCGTGCGGCTGGTTTCTTCGATATTGGTCAGACCACCAATACCCGAGCCCATGGCCACGCCAATGCGATCACGGTTGGCATCGGTGACTTCCAGGCCGGCATTACGCACTGCCTGAAAACCGGCCGCCAAGCCGTATTGAATGAACAGGTCGAGTTTTCGGGATTCCTTGATCGAGAGATATTCCTCGACATTGAAGCCCTTTACCGAGCCGCCAAAACGGGTGGAATAGGCAGAAAGGTCCGTATGCTCGATCAGACCAATACCACTGTGGCCAGCCAGAATGCCCTGCCAACTGCTCGGCACATCCGTACCCAGTGGCGACAACATACCCATACCGGTGACTACGACGCGTCTACGCGACACAGCACTCTCCTTTTTCTAATGACGACACTTTGCTTCACAGCTCATTTTTCATCAGAGCTAAAGAAAAAACCGCACGCCGTTACAGCAGTGCGGTTTTTCCATAACAGCAAGCGACGATTACAAACTATTACGCCTGGTGGCTAGTAACGTAGTCGATAGCAGCTTGAACAGTAGTGATTTTTTCAGCTTCTTCGTCCGGGATTTCGGTCTCGAATTCCTCTTCCAGAGCCATCACCAGCTCAACGGTGTCAAGGGAATCGGCACCCAGGTCTTCTACGAAGGAAGCAGTGTTGGTCACTTCTTCTTCTTTAACGCCCAGTTGCTCGGCGACGATTTTCTTGACGCGCTCTTCGATGGTGCTCATACCTTGTTTAACTCCTAATGGACAAATTCAGGCAGCTGGCCAGTGGGTAAGTGTATAGAAAGGCTTTTCAGCTTTTCAACTGAAAGCTTCACCCTCGTACCCTACCGACCACCTGCCTATAAATAGATTGCAGCTTTATAACGGATTTTAGACAGCTCGTATGACATTTTTTTGAAGCGATCCGTCACAATTTAACTCATGTACATCCCGCCGTTCACCGGGATTGTAGCCCCAGTCACGTATGCCGCACCGTCAGACGCCAGGAAAGAGACCACATTGGCGATCTCTTGGGCCTGGCCCAGACGGCCCAGCGGAATTTGCGTCAGCAACGCTTCACGTTGCGCTTCAGGCAACTCACGGGTCATATCGGTATCGATAAACCCTGGAGCTACCGAGTTGACCGTAATCGACCGCGAGCCGACTTCACGTGCCAGGGCACGGCTGAAACCTTCCAGGCCGGCCTTGGCAGAGGCGTAGTTTACTTGGCCTGCGTTGCCCATGGCACCCACTACGGAGCCAATATTGATAATTCGCCCCCAACGCGCCTTGGTCATGCCGCGCAAAACACCCTTGGACAGGCGAAACAGACTGTTCAAGTTGGTATCGACCACGTCGTACCACTCGTCGTCTTTCATGCGCATCATCAGGTTGTCACGGGTAATCCCGGCGTTGTTCACCAGAATAGCCGGCACACCGAACTGTGCAGTGATCTGGGCCAAGACAGCAGCCACGGACTCATCGCTGGTCACGTTGAGTTCAAGACCGGTGCCCTGCACGCCATTTTCCTTCAGGGTCGCGGCGATACGCTCGGCGCCCGAGGCGGAGGTGGCAGTACCGATCACGATGGCACCCTGACGACCCAGCTCCAGGGCGATCGCCTGGCCAATGCCACGGCTTGCGCCGGTAACCAGTGCAACTTTACCTTGCAGACTCATGCAGGCTTCTCCTTAGTTCAGGCCAGTGCGGCGCGGGCGGCTACGAAGCCATCCGGGGTATTGAGATTGGACGTCGACACGCCTTCGGCGCAACGCTTGTTGAGACCGGCCAGGACTTTGCCCGGACCACACTCAACCAGTTGGGTAGCGCCCTTGGCAGCCAGGGTCTGGACCGATTCAACCCAGCGCACCGGCTTGTACAGCTGCTCCAGCAGGTCGCGCTTGAGGGTGTCCAGGTCCGGCGCCACGTCGGCGCTGACGTTTTGCACCAGCGGGATCTGCGGTGCCTGCCAGTTGATGGCGGCGATGGACTCGGCAAACCGCTCGGCGGCCGGGCGCATCAGCTCGCAATGGGACGGCACGCTGACCGGCAGCGGCAATGCGCGCTTGGCCCCACGGGCCTTGCAGCCTTCGATGGCACGCTCAACTGCCGCCTTGGCACCGGCGATCACCACCTGGCCAGGGGAGTTGAAGTTCACCGCGCTGACCACTTCACCCTGGGCCGATTCGGCACAGGCTTCGATCACCACCGCGTCGTCCAGGCCCAGGATAGCGGCCATGCCGCCCTGCCCGGCCGGAACCGCTTCTTGCATCAGTTGGCCACGGCGCTCTACCAGCTTGACCGCCTCAGCAAGGGTCAGGCTGCCTGCCGCGACCAAGGCGCTGTATTCGCCCAGGCTGTGACCGGCAACAAAAGCCGGGCGTGCGCCGCCTTCGGCCAGCCAGACGCGCCACAGCGCGATGGAAGCCGTCAGGATGGCCGGCTGGGTTTTATCGGTTTGATTGAGCAGTTCTTCCGGCCCGTCCTGGGTCAAAGCCCAAAGGTCGTAGCCCAAGGCAGCGGAAGCTTCCTTGAATGTTTCCAGGATTAGCGGGTATTGCGCGCCCAGCTCGGCCAACATGCCGAGGGACTGCGAACCCTGCCCTGGAAAGACGAATGCGAGGGATGTAGACATGTAACAAGCCCCTAATGATCTGGTCGTCGGTGAATTGACGCCCCACAGCTGGGAGCGCAAGAAACTGACAGATTGGATGGTCAATTGAACTGGCCGGTCACATTTAAGCATTCCCGGACCAATTCGCCTAAGACAACAGATCCTCAAGACGGCCATGCAAGCGTTGCGGCAGGTTCTCCTGGATCTCGATCTGGGCACGCGCAATGGCACTCTGAAAGCCCTGGACACCCGCCGAACCGTGGCTTTTTACCACAATGCCCTGCAAACCGAGAAAGCTGGCGCCGTTATGCCGAGCCGGAGCCAAATCGGCCTGCAGGCGCCGCATCAACGGCAGCGCCAAGGCACCCACCAGTCGCGAGGCGATGCCCTGCTTGAACAAGGCCTCAATGCGAGCAGCAATCATCGTAGCCAGGCCTTCGCTGGATTTGAGTAGGATATTGCCGACAAAACCGTCGCAAACCACCACATCGGCCTCGCCACGATATAACCCATCACCTTCGATAAACCCGATGTAGTTCAACCCCCGCGCCTGCTGCAGCAGGCTGGCGGCCAACTTGACCTGCTGGTTGCCCTTGATGTCCTCGGTGCCGATATTGAGCAAGGCGACCCGGGGCCGCACCACACCCAGCGCTTCAGCCGCCACCGAACCCATCAGGGCAAAGTGCAACAGGTGCTCGGCACTGCAATCGACATTCGCCCCCAGGTCCAGCAACTGGCAATAGCCACGCTGGGTCGGGATCGCCGCGACCATCGCAGGCCGGTCAATCCCCGGCAAGGTTTTCAGCACATGACGAGACAACGCCATCAGCGCCCCGGTATTGCCCGCACTGACACACGCCTGGACCTTGCCGTCACGCAGCAGCTCAAGGGCCACGCGCATGGAAGAGTCGGGTTTGCCACGCAGGGCCTGGGCCGGTTTTTCGTCCATGCCGATGGTTTCGCTGGCCGGCATTATCGTCAGGCGCGCGCGATCCACAGCCGGATGACTGGCAATCAGTTCTTCAAGTAAGGAAGGTTGACCGACAAGGGTCAGGTGCAGCGAGGGCGTTGCAGACAGGCTGGCAATGCAGGCCTGAACAATGCTGCGGGGACCGAAGTCCCCGCCCATTGCGTCAATCGCGATGACTTGAGCAGACAAGTGATTACTCGTCAGCGCCCTTGTCGATCACTTTACGGCCACGGTATACGCCTTCTGGCGATACGTGGTGACGCAGGTGAATTTCACCGGTGGTTTTTTCTACAGACAGAGTGCTTGCCGTCAGGGCATCGTGCGAACGACGCATGTCACGGGCAGAGCGGGATTTTTTGTTCTGCTGAACAGCCATAATTGATTAACTCCTAAACGTTTGGGTCACGCTTTAACTGCGCCAATACACTGAACGGGTTGGACCGCGTTACCTCGTCCTCGCTCGGTTCGGACTCGTCATCGAGCCCCGCCGGCTGCTGGCATTCTTCCGGATGATGAGCAGGCACAATGGGCAAGGCGAGCAAAAGCTCTTCCTCGATCAGTGCATGCAGATCCAAAGGATCTTCGCCCAGTTCCAGCACGTCATAACCTTTCGGCAACGACTGGGTATTCGCACCCTCTTTCACCACAGCATAACTGCATTCGCTGTGGATCGGCAGGGTGACCAGCTCAAGACAACGCTGGCAAACCATTTTGACCTCGGTGTCGATAAAGCTGTGGATTACCACAGATTTACGTTCATCTCGTTCAAAAACGAATTTAGCCTGCACCGTACCGACATTGTCGGAAAGCGGGTCGCAGAGTCTCTCCAAATCGGCCAGCAACACTTCACCTTGGAGGGTGGTGCCACGATCAGCCAATTTGCGCGGGTCAACGTGAGGTGGAATCGGGTCATTCAACATAGGCGCAGCATTATAGGGATGCACCCGGCCATGTCAAAGGAAATTCAGCCCTGTGCGCCAGACTGTCCGCTCGCTAGAATCCGCAACTGCCTTGAGGAGAGCCACATGTTGCCTTTATTACTCGCTTCCAGCTCGGTTTATCGCCGGGAACTGCTCAATCGCCTGCACCTGCCGTTCATCTGCAGCTCCCCGGATATCGACGAAAGCCACCGTAAAAACGAGCCTGCTGTCGAGCTGGTCAAGCGCCTGGCCGAGGAAAAGGCTCGCGCCCTCGCCAGCAGCCACCCTGGACACCTGATCATCGGCTCGGACCAGGTGGCGACGCTCGACGACCAGATCATCGGCAAGCCCCACACCTTCGAAAAGGCCCGCGAACAATTGCTCGCAGCCAGCGGCAGGCAGGTCAGTTTCCTGACCGGCCTGGCGCTGCTCAATAGCGAAACGGGGCATTGCCAGGTGGACTGCATCCCCTTTACCGTCACCATGCGACAACTGAACCCGGCACAGATCGAGCGCTACCTGCGGATCGAGCAGCCCTACGATTGCGCTGGCAGCTTCAAGGCCGAAGGGCTGGGGGTGAGCTTGTTTCAGAGCACCGAAGGGCCGGACGCCACCAGCCTCGTCGGCCTACCGCTGATTCGCCTGGTGGATATGCTGCTGGCCGAAGGCGTGCAGGTACCGTAGAACACCACAAAACCCAATGTGGGAGCGGGCTTGCTCGCCCCCACATTTTGATCGATGCCAACCCTGAGATCAGCGCAGGGTCGGACCCTGGAAGCCCATATACAGCGCCAGCTTCTCCGCCACACTGGCACCCAGCCGCTTGGAGAAGCGATCGAACGGCGATTCCTGGACGGTGAAGTCCACCAACTCCTTCTCGCCAATCACATCCCGCGCCACGGAGCTGGCACTGCCCAGGCCGTCGATCAAGCCCAACGGCAATGCCTGCTCACCCGACCAGATCAGGCCGGAGAACAACTCCGGATGTTCTTTATCCTTGAGTCGCTCACCGCGCCCCTGCTTGACGCTGGCAATAAACTGGCGATGAGTGGTGTCGAGCACACTCTGCCAGAACTGGGTTTCTTCAGCCTTTTGCGGCTGGAACGGGTCAAGGAACGACTTGTGCTCGCCCGACGTATAGGTACGCCGCTCGACACCCAGCTTCTCCATGGCACCGACAAAACCGTAACCGGCCGCCGTCACACCAATGGAACCTACCAGGCTGGCCTTGTCGGCGTAGATCTGGTCGGCAGCGCTGGCAATGTAATAGGCGCCCGAAGCCCCCAGATCAGAGATCACCGCGTACAGCTTGGTGTCCGGATGCAGCGCGCGTAGACGACGGATCTCGTCATAGACATACCCCGACTGCACCGGACTGCCGCCCGGACTGTTGATGCGCAGCACCACACCCTTGACCTTGGGATCCTCGAAAGCCGTGCGCAGACTGCTGACAATGTTGTCGGCGCTGGCGGACTCCTTGTCGGCAATCACCCCGCGCACCTCGATCAGTGCGGTGTAGTTGGCGCTGCGCACGGCGCTTTTTTCCATGTCCACCAGGGGACTGAACAGCACCAGCATGCCAATCAGGTAGGTAAAGGTCAGGAGCTTGAAGAAGATCCCCCAGCGCCGGGCGCGACGCTGTTCCTGGACGCCCGCCAGCAGGGTCTTTTCCAGCAATTTCCAGCTTTTATCATCGCCATTGTCGGCACCGGCCTTGCTCGGTGCCTTCCACTCATCGGTCATGCCATCTACCCCAGCAAAAACTTAATGGGCCTGGTTGAGCCAGGCGTGCAATTGAGAAAACCGATCAATCGTCAGTCGCGGCTCGTACGCCTGCAAGGCTTCGGGGGACTGGGCACCGTAGCTGACCGCAACACTGTCCATGCCAGCATTGCGCGCCATCAGCAAATCGAACGAGGCATCACCGACCATCAACGACTCGCGGGCAGAAACCCCGCAGTGCGCCATGATCTGCTCCAGCATCAAGGGATGGGGCTTGCTCGCGGTTTCATCAGCGGCGCGGGTGATATCGAAATAATCTTCCCAACCATTGGCCTTGAGTACCCGATCCAGGCCGCGCCGCGCCTTGCCGGTGGCCACTGCCAGGTGATAGCCCTGCTCGCGCAATGCCGCCAGGGACTGCACCACACCCTCAAACAAGGGTGAAGGCTCAGCTTCCAGGGCAATGTAGTGATCAGCGTAATGCTCGCGAAACGCGACCAGCTCGCTGTCAGTGATCTGCGGATACAAGGTGCGAATCGCTTCCGGCAAACCCAGGCCAATAATGCCCTTGACCGCCAGGTCGCTGCACAGCTCGAAGCCGGAACGGGTCGAGGCCATGTGCATGGACTCGACAATCCGACCAATGGAATCGCACAGGGTGCCATCCCAGTCAAAAATCAGCAGCTTGTAGTCAGGGCGCGACACTCAGGCGCTCCACGGTCTTGGCCCACATTTCATCGACAGGGGCCTGCAACTTCAATTCACCACCATCGGGCAACGGTACCGTCAGCATGTAGGCATGCAGGAACAGGCGCTTGCCGCCAAGGTCGCGAATTTCCTTGGAGAAGCCCTCGTCGCCGTACTTGGTATCACCGGCAATGCAGTGGCCAGCATGCAGGGTATGCACGCGAATCTGGTGGGTGCGCCCGGTCACCGGCTTGGCCTCGACCATGGTTGCGAAGTCACCAAAACGCCGTAGCACCTTGAACAGGGTCAGCGCCTCCTTGCCCTCCTCGTCCACCTCGACCATACGCTCGCCGGAGCGCAGGTTGCTCTTCTGCAATGGCGCACGCACGCTCTTGATCGAAGAGGCCCAATTGCCACGCACCAGGGCCATGTAGCGCTTGTCCACGCCATCGCCGCGCAGGGCGGTATGCAAGTGGCGCAACATGCTGCGCTTCTTGGCGATCATCAACAGGCCGGAAGTGTCACGGTCCAGGCGATGGACCAGCTCCAGCTCCTTGGCGTCCGGACGCAACTGACGAAAGGCTTCGATCACCCCGAAATTCAGGCCGCTGCCGCCGTGAACCGCAATGCCACATGGCTTGTTGATCACGATCAGCTTGCTGTCTTCGAAGACAATCGACGCCTCAAGGCGCTGCAACAGGCCCTGGGCCAGCGGCACGGGCTCGTCACGTTCAGGCACCCGCACAGGCGGCACCCGGACGATATCGCCCGCCTGCAGCTTGTACTCGGGCTTGATCCGGCCTTTGTTCACCCGCACTTCGCCTTTACGCAAAATGCGATAAATCAAGGTCTTGGGCACGCCCTTGAGCCTGGCCAGAAGAAAATTGTCGATGCGTTGGCCGGCATATTCCGGCGAGACCTCAAGCAGCTGGACGCTGGGGGTCGGGGGGGCGGTAGTCGTCATGTCGGGAATGATAACAATTTTTTATGGAATTGAAGCACTTAATCATTGCTGCTATAGTCGCGAACGCCGCCAAAAGCGGCCTGGACAGAGGACTCGCGGCAAACTGCCGCCCCTGACCATCGCAATTCATCAGGACGCGAGGCCGTCCTACGGGGCTCTTGCCACACTGGAAGGCTCAAGATTGTAACAAGCGCAGGTGACATGAGGCCTGAAGCGAGTGCAGGAAACAGAGTGATTACTCGTCTCTTGCGCCGATATTTACGGCCAGTTCACAAAGTGCAGTCAGTCTTGTACCAGACCACGGCGAATGCTTCGGAAACAACGCCTGTTATTAGCCATGAGCGTGAACTCCCCATTGGAGAACACGGTAAATGCCAACCCGCTGCGGATTCTGCGCGCGGCAGCACCCGAATTATCAGGGATACGTGTAGGGTGGAGATGCACAACCGTCGGACTGTGTAGCACTAGGCTTATATTTAGACGCTTCATCTCGTCCACAGTCGCCGGTTGATTCCTCCTCCTGACTGAGTGCTTATTAAGTCACCACAGCAAGCAGGACGCGTAAGTCGCGATACCAGCCCAATTGGCCGGTATTGCTGGACACTGGAGTGGCCAACCACTCTTGACGCACCTGACACCGACCGTGAGAAGTCGTGTGTGCCGAACGCCGTTTCCGGCAGCCCGGAAACCGACGGTACAACATGAAAAGAATGCTGATTAACGCAACTCAACCCGAAGAGTTGCGTGTTGCACTGGTAGATGGCCAACGCCTCTACGACCTGGACATCGAGTCCGGTGCACGCGAGCAGAAGAAGGCCAACATCTATAAAGGCCGGATTACTCGTATCGAGCCGAGCCTTGAGGCTGCCTTTGTCGATTTTGGCTCTGAGCGCCATGGCTTCCTGCCCCTCAAGGAAATCTCCCGCGAATACTTCAAGAAAGCCCCTGAAGGCCGCGTGAACATCAAGGACGTCCTGAGCGAAGGCCAGGAAGTCATCGTCCAGGTCGAAAAAGAAGAACGTGGCAACAAGGGCGCAGCCCTGACCACCTTCATCAGCCTGGCTGGCCGTTACCTGGTCCTGATGCCGAACAACCCGCGTGCCGGCGGCATCTCCCGTCGTATCGAAGGCGAAGAGCGCAACGAACTGCGTGAAGCGCTGAACGGCCTGATCGCCCCGGCCGACATGGGTCTGATCGTGCGCACTGCCGGCCTTGGCCGCAGCAGCGAAGAAATGCAGTGGGACCTCGACTACCTGCTGCAACTGTGGACTGCTATTAAAGAAGCATCCCTGGACCGCTCCGCGCCATTCCTGATCTATCAGGAAAGCAACGTGATCATCCGCGCCATCCGCGACTACCTGCGCCAGGACATCGGCGAAGTGCTGATCGACAGCGTTGAAGCCCAGGACGAAGCCCTGACCTTCATCCGCCAGGTGATGCCGCAGTACGCCAGCAAGATCAAGCTGTACGAAGACAGCGTGCCGCTGTTCAACCGTTTCCAGATCGAAAGCCAGATCGAAACCGCCTTCCAGCGCGTGGTCGAACTGCCTTCCGGTGGCTCCATCGTCATCGATCCGACCGAAGCCCTGGTGTCCATCGACATCAACTCGGCGCGCGCTACCAAAGGCAGCGACATCGAAGAAACCGCCCTGCAGACCAACCTGGAAGCAGCTGAAGAAATCGCCCGCCAACTGCGCCTGCGTGATATCGGCGGCCTGATCGTGATCGACTTCATCGACATGACGCCTGCCAAGAACCAGCGCGCCGTGGAAGAAAAAGTCCGCGAATGCCTGGAAGCCGACCGTGCCCGCGTGCAAGTCGGCCGCATCTCGCGCTTCGGCCTGCTGGAAATGTCCCGTCAGCGCCTGCGTCCGTCCCTGGGCGAAAGCAGCGGCATCGTCTGCCCGCGTTGCAATGGCACCGGCATCATCCGTGATGTTGAATCGCTGTCCCTGGCGATCCTGCGCCTGATCGAAGAAGAAGCCCTGAAAGACCGCACCGCCGAAGTCCGCGCGCAAGTGCCAATCCCGGTTGCAGCCTTCCTGCTCAACGAGAAACGCAACTCGATCACCAAGATCGAACTGCGCACCCGTGCCCGCATCGTGATCCTGCCGAACGATCATCTCGAAACGCCGCACTTCGAAGTGCAACGCCTGCGTGATGACAGCCCGGAAGCCCACAGCGGCCAGTCCAGCTACGAAATCGCCGCTGCTGCTGCCGAAGTCGAAGAAGTCCAGCCAGCCGCCGCGACCCGCACCCTGGTTCGCCAGGAAGCTGCCGTCAAGACCGCACCGGCCCGTGCCAACGCACCGGTACCGACTGAAGCCGCAGCCCCGGTTGCCGCTCCTGCCTCCCTGCCGGAGCCAAGCCTGTTCAAGGGCCTGGTGAAGTCGCTGGTCAGCCTGTTCGCCACCAAGGAAGAGCCGGTAGCTCCTGCCGTGGTCGAGAAGCCTGCCGCTGAACGTCCTGCACGCAATGAAGAGCGTCGCAACGGTCGCCAGCAGAGCCGTAACCGCAACGGTCGCCGTGATGAAGAGCGCAAGCCTCGCGAAGAGCGTGCACCGCGTGAAGAACGCGCACCACGCGAAGAGCGCCAACCGCGCGAAGCCCGTGAAGAAACCCCGGCCGTAGCCCGTGAAGAACGTGCTCCGCGTGAAGAGCGCGCACCACGTGAAGAACGTGCACCGCGCGCACCTCGCGCCCCGCGTGAAGATCGCAAGCCGCGTGGCGAGCGTGAAGAACGTGTACGTGAACTGCGCGAGCCATTGGACGCCGTCCCGGCGGTTGCCGCCGCTGCCGTTGATGCCGCTACTGAAGAACGCCCGGCCCGCCAGCCGCGCGAGGAACGCGCCCCACGCCCACCGCGTGAAGAGCGTCAACCACGCGCCGAGCAGGCCGTTGCCGCCAGCGAAGAAGAACTGCTGACCAACGAAGAGCAGCAACAGGAAGATGGCCAGGACAACGCCGAAGGCGATCGTCCACGCCGCCGCTCCCGTGGCCAGCGTCGTCGCAGCAACCGTCGTGAGCGTCAGCGTGACGCCAACGGCAATGTGATCGAAGGCTCGGAAGAGACCGGCGAAGCCACTGAAGAAACCGCCAACAACGAGCCAACCAGCACCGAACTGGCTGCTGGCCTGGCCGTGACCGCTGCCGTTGCCAGCGCGGTCATCAGCGCCCCTGCCGAAGCCGAAGCCAACCAGCAGGCCGAACGTGCCACCGCTGCCGTGCAGGAAACTGCCGTCGTTGAAGCACCCGCTGTCGAAGCCACCACCGTGGTCGAAACACCTGCTGCTCCAGAAGTGGAAGTTGCACCGGTTCGCGAAGCCCAGCCTGAAGCGCAAGCAGTTGCTGCACCTGCGGACGTGGTTGAGCCACAGCCTGTGGTTGAAGCCGTTGTCGAAGCGCCAGTCGAAACGCCAGCCGCCGAGCCAACCCCACAAGTGCGTGAAGTTCGCGAAGAACAGACCGCCTTCCAGTGGACTGCCGAACCAGCACCCGCGCAAGCGCCGGTAGAAGAAGCGCCTGCACCGGTCGCTGAAGTGGTGATCGCCGAAGCCGTCGTGGTTGCAGTAGAACCGGTTGTGGTTGCAGAACCTGCCCCGGTGGTCGTGGAAGCACCAGTGGTTGCCGAAGTGGCCGCCCCGGTGGTTGAAGCCCCGGCCAGCGCCCTGACCGAAAACGGCCGTGCGCCGAACGACCCGCGTGAAGTGCGTCGCCGCAAGCGTGAAGCCGAGCGTCTGCAGAAAGAAGCCGAAGAAGCAGCGGCGGCGGCTCCGGCCGTAGTCGAAGCCGCACCGGTGGTTGCCGAGGTTGTCGAAGCACCGGCGATCGAAGCAGAAGTTGAGCACGCGGCCCCAGCCATCGACGAGAACCTGCGTTCCGTTGAGGAAGTGGTAGAGCACAACCCAAAAGCCCTGGAAGAAGAGCACGAGCCTAAACCCCTCGCCTGATTCCAACGGCAACTAAAAAGCCCCGCCTGAGCAATCAGGCGGGGCTTTTTTATGCGTTCCATGCAGCTACAACAATCAAAAGTGGGAGCTGGCTTGCCTGCGATGGCGGTAGAGAGGGATGGGCTCCTATAGGGGTTGTGGGAACTTGAGCATTTGCGGTACATCCACATCCCACAACACCCCGGGATCATCCACCGGCACTTCCCGCACATCAGCCTGGGCAAACAGGGGCTTGGCGCCACGGTCCCCAGTCAGTTCCATCAAGGCGGGCCCTAGAGCCCGGCCAAACGCAACGGGATGGCCATACTGCCCAGCATGTACCGGCACACTGATGCCCTCCACGCGTTCTATCACCCGCTCAATGCTCGACGACTGAATAAACGGCATATCCCCCAGCACCACCAGCCAACCGGCACTTGGGCCACTGGCCGCCACTGCCGCTGCAAGGCTGTCGCCCATACCCGCAGCATCCAGAAGCAGTACTTCGCATCCATAATCCCTGGCCAGACGAATGACCTCGCTGCGCCCAGGCGACGTGACGACCCAACGCCGGGAGATACTGGCCGGTAAATTGACCAATACCTGCTCGAAGACCGGTCGCATCACCCCATCACGCCCCACACAAGGGGCCAATAGCTTGTCCTGGCCATTTTGCGCACGGAAACGACTGCCCTGCCCCGCCGCGAGGACGATCGCAGTGATCGCGCTCGTCAACTGACCGCCTCCCGTACGGGGTTCTTCTGTAACAGCTCCACACCGTTCTTGACCGCGACGATATGCGCCATCAGCGACAAGGCAATCTCTGCCGGCGTATGACTGCCGATATGAATGCCAATCGGGCCATGCAGCCGCGCAATCGCCTCGGCCCCCACCCCCAACACCGCCAGGTTCTCCCGGCGCTTGCGGCTATTGACCCGTGAACCCAGGGCACCGATGTAGAACGCCCGGGAGTTCAATGCGGTCAACAACGCCATATCGTCCAGGCGCGGATCGTGGGTCAGGGCAACAATGGCCGTGCGCTCGTCCGTCTGGATAGTGAGCACGGCCTCATCGGGCATTCCCGGCACAAAGCGTCCATGCTGCTCTTCCCAGCCATGGACAAACTCCTGGCGCGGGTCGCAGATCAACACTTCAAAGTCCAGTAGGCGCGCCATTTCTGCCACATAGCGCGACAACTGTCCCGCGCCGATCAACAGCAGGCGCCAGCGCGGACCATAAATGGCCCGTAAGCGCTCACCATCAAACGTGACAATGTCAGACTTGTTCGCCGCGCTTAAACACACGGAGCCCGTCGCCAAATCCAACTCCCGCGCAACAATTTCATGGGCCTCACAACGCGCCAGCAACTCGGCGACCCACGCAGGATCACCGACCCGCTCCTGCGTCAGGCGCAAGGTGCCGCCGCACGGCAGGCCAAAGCGCGCGGCTTCATCCCGGGTAACGCCATAGGTCACCAGTTGCACCGGTGGTCCATCGTCGAGCAACCGGCCATCGTACAGACGGGCGATCAGATCGTCCTCGATGCAACCACCGGACACCGAGCCGATCACCACGCCATCGCCGCGCAGGGCCAGCATCGCCCCCGGCGGCCGTGGTGCGCTGCCCCAGGTCTGGACCACGCTGTACAGCACCACCCGGTGCCCTGCGCGGCGCCACTCCAGCACGCTGCGCAAGACATTCAGATCAACGCTGTCCATCAGGCCTTCGCCTCCTGCTGCCAGCCCTGCAACTGATAACGCACCGGCAAGCTGCGGATGCGCTTGCCAGTCGCCGCAAAAATCGCATTGCACAGTGCTGGCGCAATCGGCGGCACGCCCGGCTCACCGACGCCGCCCAGAGGCACCTCGCCCTTGGGCGTGACCAAATGAATGGCAATTTCCCTGGGCGCCAGGGACATGCGCGCCACTTCATACATATGGAAGTTGTCCTGCTGGACCTTGCCATCCTTGAAGCTGATTTCCCCCAGCACCGCGTTGCCCAGGCCCATGACGCAGGCGCCCTCGAACTGCGAGCGAATGCGCTCCGGGTTGATCTGCGGGCCGCAGTCCACGGCAATATCGGCCTTGTGTACGATCAGCGTGCCGTCATCCTTGACCTCCACCTCAATCACCGCCGCCACATAAGTGACGAAACTGTAATGCACCGCCAACCCCAGGCCACGCCCCTTGGGCAATGTACGACCCCAGCCAGCAGCCTTGGCCG
This sequence comes from Pseudomonas sp. FH4, assembly GCF_000510915.2. NCBI lineage: Bacteria > Pseudomonadati > Pseudomonadota > Gammaproteobacteria > Pseudomonadales > Pseudomonadaceae > Pseudomonas > Pseudomonas sp. FH4. The sequence goes on from NZ_AOHN01000023.1 coordinate 30,757, forward strand.
CGGTTTCCAATACGCCACGCATACGAGCGGTGTCGATCGGATAGCGCTCGGGCGACTCGCCGTAGTTCCACTCTTCACTCAAGGTTCGCGGATCAATCTGACGGTCCGGGCCCAGCAGTTTGAGTTGGTACTTCAGCGGATCCTGGCCGGCCTTGTGGGCCAATTCATCGACAAAGCTCTGAATCGCAAAACCATGGGGGATGTTTGACACCGAGCGGTACCAACCCACGCGGGTGTGGGCGGCGGCCTCGGGGTTTTCCAGGCGCACGTTGGGGATGGCGTAGGCCATGTTGGTAAAGCCCATGCCCAGTTCAAATGCGGCCTCGTGGTTCATGCCCGGCGCAAACAACGCGGTGATGCTCGGGGCCACGGTGCGATGCAACCAGCCCGACGGCAGGCCATCCTTGTTCAGGCCGGCCTTGAGATACTCGGCGGACACGGTATGAAAGTAGGAGTTGTGGATATCGTCTTCACGGGTCCACTGCACGCGCACGGCCTTGCCGGGGAACTCCTTGGCCAGGATCGCGGCTTCGACGATAAAGTCCGGTTTCGATTTGCGTCCAAAACCACCGCCCAACAGGGTGACGTGGATTGTGACGTTGTCGAACGGCAGGCCAAGGCGCTCGGCGACCCGCTCCCGCGTGACCTGCGGTGCCTGGCTCGGCGCCCAGGCCTCGCATTGCCCGTCCTGATAACGGGCCACCGCCACCATCGGCTCCATCGGCGACTGCGCCAGGTGTGGCAAGTAATACGCCGCGTCGAAAGTGCTGTCGGCATCGCTCAGGGCCTGGTCGATACTGCCGGTATTGCGCACCACTTTGCCGGGTTTGAGGGCGGCGGCCTCCAGAGTCTTGCGATAGTCGGTGGAGTTGTAGCCGGCATTGGCGCCGTCGTCCCAGACAATCTGCAGCGCCTCACGCCCCTTGATTGCCGCCCAGGTGTTGCTGGCGACCACCGCCACGCCGCCCAATGGCTGGAACTCCGAGGGTATGGGGCGGCTCTCGATCTCCAGGACCTTGATCACACCCGGCACTTTCAGCGCCGCGCTGGCATCAAATGATTTGACCTTGCCGCCATACACCTTGGGCCGCGCGACAGTGGCGAACAGCATGCCGTCAAAATGCACATCGGCGCCGTACACCGCCCGACCGTTGACGATATCGACACCGTCGATAGCCTTGCTCGCTTCTTTGCCGATATAACGAAACTCCGACGGTTGCTTGAGCCGCAGGCTGTCCCGCGCCGGTACTGCCAGTGCTGCGGCGGCAGCGGCCAGGGCGCCATAGCCCAGTTCACGACCGCTGGGCTGGTGAATCACTTTATGCAGCTGTGCACGGCACTCACCCAGCGGGACTTTCCACTGCTCGGCGGCCGCCTGTTCCAGCATGGTCCGCGCGGCAGCACCGCAACGACGCATTGGCTCGTACCAATGGCGCATGCTGCGCGAGCCATCAGTGTCCTGGTTCCCAAAGCGCACTTCGTCACCGGGCGCCTGTTCGACTTTGACCCTGGCCCAGTCGGCTTCCAGTTCGTCGGCCACCACCATGGCCAGGCTGGTGCGCACGCCCTGGCCCATCTCCGAGCGGTTGCAGACCACGGTCACGCTGCCGTCGGCGGCAATACTGACGTAGACCTTGGGGTCGTCGATCACGCCATTGGGCATGGCTTGGGCGCCGTACTTCTTCACTTCTTCGGCAAAGGCATCGGGCAAGCCCCAACTGGCAGCCACTACCAGGGCGCCGGTCGCGCCAACACCCTTGAGAAAGCCGCGACGGCTGAGGTTGTTCAGGACGAAATCAGCAGGCAACTGGCTCATGCCTTGGCCTCCTGCAGGTGGGTGGCAGCCTGGCGGATCGCGGTCTTGATCCGATTGTAGGTGCCACAACGGCAGATATTGCCGACCATCGCCTCTTCAATCTGCGCATCACTGGGGTTGGGGTTGGTTTTCAGCAGCGCGGTGGCCGACATGATCTGCCCGCCCTGGCAGTAACCGCATTGGGCCACCGCCGTGTCCAGCCACGCCTGCTGCACCACTTGACCGACTGGATCATTGTGCAGGTTGTCGATAGTGCTGACGTTCTGCCCCTTGACCGAGCCAATGGGCGTGATGCAACTGCGTGCCGGCGCCCCATCGATATGGATGGTGCAGGCGCCGCACAAGCCCATGCCACAACCGAACTTGGTACCGTTGTAACCCGCCACGTCACGGATCGCCCACAGCAGGGGCATGTCCTCGGTGGCGTCCAGTGGATGATCTTGACCGTTGAGCTTGAGAGTAATCATGGGCACGCCCGCATAGTGATTGGATTATGGGGTCGAGCTATCTGCCGCTTTTAAGGAAGCGGAGTCGGTTCACGCAGATGGCTCAGGCTAATCGGGCTCTCTTGTGAAGACAGGTTTTGCGTCAGGGAATGTGCCTACAATTCCCTACGCGAACAACACCAGCCTTTCACCGGGCCTTTGATAAACAGCATCGATCGAACAATAAACAGGCATCGTTAGCCTGCTAAGTTAACCCAGCATTAACAAAAAAGCCCTGCAATGCAGGGCTTTGTTCAACACGCTAGAAGCGTAGCTCAATAACGATTGGGCTCCATTTCCAGATCGACCTGGAAGCGCTCGGCGATATCGCGCTGGATACGTTGCGCCAGGCTCGAAATTTCCAGGCCCGTGGCCGCGCCATAATTGACCAGCACCAGCGCCTGTAAGCGGTGTACGCCGGCATCGCCGTCACGAAAGCCCTTCCAGCCAGCCTTGTCAATCAACCAGCCCGCCGCCAGTTTCACTTGGCCATCAGCCTGGGGATAGGCCACCAGATCGGGATATTGCAGCTGCAATTGCGCAGCCAGCACCTGGGATACCAGCGGGTTCTTGAAGAAACTGCCGGCATTGCCCAAGACCGCAGGGTCGGGCAGCTTTTCACTGCGGATGCTGCAAATGGCCCGGCTGACATCGCTCGGCGTCGCCTGGGTGATGCCTTGTTCGGCCAGGCGTTGCTGCACCGGGCCATAACCCAACTTGAGGTGCGCGACACGGTTCAGGGCAAAGCGCACCCGCAGGATCAGCCAGCGTCCCACTTCGTGCTTGAACAGGCTGTCACGGTAGGCGAAGTTGCATTCTTGCAGGCTGAAATCCCGCAGCTCGCCGGTCTGGCGGTCGAGGGCGGTCAGGCCGGCGAACACATCCTTGATCTCGACCCCGTAGGCACCGATGTTCTGCATCGGCGCGGCACCGACGGTACCGGGAATCAGGCTGAGGTTTTCCAGGCCAGAGAACCCTTGCTCAAGGGTCCACAGCACAAAAGGATGCCAGGCTTCGCCCGCTTCAGCCTCCACCACAACCTGCTGGCCATCATCGTGCAGGACCCGAATCCCACGGGTCGCCATGCGCAACACCAGCGCCGCGATATCCTGGGTCAGCAGCAGGTTGCTACCGCCCCCGATCACCAGCAACGGCAGCTGTTGTGCGGCTGCATAGGCCAGGGCCTCGCGCACATCTGCGTCGCTATGGGCTTCGGCGAACAACTGCGCTCGCACATCGATACCAAAACTGTTGAAGGCCTTCAGGGAAACCTGGGGCTGTACATCCAGGCTCATAAACGCCCCTTCAATTCGATCACCAGCAAATCACAAGCGGCCTCGATCAGGTCCAGGACCTGTTCGAAACCTTGCTCGCCGTCGTAATACGGATCCGGCACTTCATCCACCGCCGAATCGTAGCGGCGCAGGAACAGGTCCAACTCTGCCTTGCCCTTGGCCGGTTGCATGGCCTTGAGGTTACGCAGGTTGCTCTGGTCCATGGCCAGGATCAGGTCGTAGCGTGCAAAGTCGGCACGCGACACCTGCTGCGCACGCTGGGCCGACAAGTCGTAGCCGCGACGCAATGCTGCCTGCTGGCTGCGCTTGTCCGGTGCCTTGCCGATATGCCATTCGCCGGTACCGGCCGAGGCCACCTCGACCCGATCCGCCAACCCGGCGGCCCGCAATTTATGGCGCAGGACGCCTTCGGCGGTGGGCGAGCGGCAGATATTGCCCAGGCACACAAACAGGACTTCCATCAAACCCCCAGCAACCGGCGTACGCGCTCAAGGTCTTCCTGGGTATCGACGCCGGCTGGTGGGGCTTGCATGGCATCGTCGACATGAATCCGCACGCCATGCCACAGGGCCCGCAGTTGCTCCAGGGCCTCGGTGTTCTCCAGCCAGCACGGGCCCCAGCTGACGAAATCATGCAGGAAGCCGGCGCGGTAGGCGTAAATGCCGATATGGCGGCGATACGGCACGCCGGCCGGCAATACGTCACGCTGCTTGGCGAATTCATCGCGCGCCCAGGGCAGGGTCGAACGGCTGAACGTCAGGGCCAGGCCATTGATGTCGCTGACCACCTTCACCACGTTCGGATTGAACAGGGTCTGGATGTCTTCGATCGGTTCGGCCAGGGTCGCCATGCGTGCTTCAGGATGGGCGGCCAGGTTGGCGGCGACCTGATCGATGACACTCGGCGGAATCAGCGGCTCGTCGCCTTGCACGTTGACCACAATGGCGTCCGGCGCCAGGCCCAGGTGCGTGGCGACTTCGGCCAGGCGGTCGGTGCCGGAGTTGTGATCTTCACGGGTCAGCACCGCTTCGGCGCCAAACCCCTTGCAGGCCTCGATGATCCGCAGGTCATCAGTGGCCACCACCACGCGCTGGGCGCTGCTTTTGCAGGCCTGCTCCCAGACCAACTGGATCATCGGCTTGTCGCCGATCATTTGCAGCGGTTTGCCGGGCAGGCGGGTGGAGGCGTAGCGCGATGGAATGACAACAGTGAAGGCAGTGGTCATTTATCCAGGCGCTCGTCGGTGGTCAGGGTACGGGCTTCGCTTTCCAGCATCACCGGGATGCCGTCGCGGATCGGGTACGCCAGGCCGGCGCCTTTGCTGATCAGTTCGGTCTTGTCAGCGCTGAGCTTGAGCGGGCCTTTGCAGATCGGGCAAGCGAGGATATCGAGCAGTTTGGTGTCCATGAGGATTTCCTGGATAAAAGCGGTTTAAGGCAAAAGGCGAGCCGGCAACAGGCGCATCAACTGCGTGTCGAACCAGGCGATAAACGCCGGTGACGGTGCCGCATCGACTGCAAGGTACCACCAGTGTGCCTGGGCAAAGGCGCGGCACTTCACCGCGTCCTTTTCGGTCATGACCAGCGGCAGTGACGGCGTGAAATTCAGGACCTCTGCACTGTAGGGTGCATGGTCGGCAAACGCATGGGGTATTGGCAGCCAGTGTAGCGTTTCAAGGGTATTGAAGAAACGTTGCGGGTTGCCGATGCCGGCGACCGCATGCACCTGCTGCCCCACGGGAAAATGGTCCAGCGGCTGGCGCTCGCCGGTTGACAGGTTGACCAGCGTGGTCGGTAAAAGACGGAAGGCGAAGCCATCCTCGCGGTCGGCTCCGGCACCGTTGTACAACACGGCATCGACACTTTGCAGGCGCTCGACCGGCTCGCGCAGCGGCCCGGCGGGCAGGCAACGGCGATTGCCCAGGCCACGGGCGTTGTCGATCAGCACCAGTTCAAGGTCACGGGCCAGGCGATAATGTTGCAAGCCGTCGTCGGACAGGATCAGGTCCAGGGTTTCGCTGGCCAACAGTGCCTGCACCGCACGGCTACGATCAGGGTCGATCATCAGGGGGACGCCGCTGCGCTGCACAATCAACAAGGGTTCGTCACCGGCCACCTGGGCGCTATCGCTGGTTTGCACCCGCCATGGCAACTGCGGCGGACTGGCCCCGTAGCCACGGCTGACGACGCCGACCCGCAGGCCGCTGCGCTGGCAATGGTCGATCAACCACAGGATCAACGGCGTCTTGCCCGTGCCGCCCACGGTGATATTGCCGACGACAACGATGGGCACCGGTGATTGGTAGATCGTCCCTTCTCCCGCCAGGAAACGCTCGCGCTTGCGTGTTACCACCCGGCGATAGAGTGCCTCCAGCGGTTGCAGGAGCTTGAGCGCCGGATGGCCGTCGTACCAGGCCTTGAGCAAACGATCGGACAAGGCCATCAGGGCTGCCCCGCCGCCTCGACGGTGGTCATGCGCAAATGGCTGAAACCGAGCTTGCCGGCAGCATCCATCGCGGTGATCACGGCCTGGTGCGGGGTCTTGCCATCGGCGCTGATGGACAGCGGCATTTGCGTATCACCGCCAGACTCCTTCTGCAGCGCATCCATCACGCTGGCCACGTCGTTTTTCTCCAGCAACTGGTTGTTCACTGAAAACACCCCTTCGGCGCTGATGGTGATGTCCAGTTGCTTGAGCTGCTGGTCCTCGGCCGGCGAGCCGCTGACGGCTTCCGGCAGTTCGACCCGCAGTTGGGTTTCCCGGGTAAAGGTGGTGGTGACGACAAAAAACAGCAACAGGATGAACACCACATCGATCAATGACGCCAGGTTGATATCGACGCTTTCCCGGGGCTTGCGGCGAAACTTCACGCTTTGCCCTCGACCAGATCGACATCACGGTCGCCCTGGACCACTTCCACCAGCTTGATGGCTTCCTGCTCCATGCCCACCACCAACTCATCGATACGGCGCTGCAGGAAACGGTGGAAGAATACCGCCGGGATCCCCACCATCAGGCCCGCCGCCGTGGTGATCAGGGCCTTGGAAATCCCTCCGGCCAACACCGAGGCGTTAGTGGTCATGCCGGAACCGGTGAAGGCGCTGAAGATATCGATCATGCCCAGCACGGTGCCGAGCAGGCCGAGCAACGGTGCCATTGCCGCGATGGTGCCCAGGGCATTGATATAGCGCTCCAGCTCGTGGATCACTCGGGCGGCGGCTTCTTCAATGCATTCCTTCATGATCTCGCGACCATGCTTGGAGTTGGCAAGGCCGGCAGCGAGGATCTCCCCAAGGGGCGAATTGGCCCGCAGCTCCTTGAGTTTCTCCTTGTCCAGTTGCTTGTCCTTGATCCAGCGCCAGACCTGCCCCAGCAGATGATCAGGGGTCACACGGCTGGCGCGCAGGGTCCACAGGCGTTCGGCAACGATGCCGAGTGCGGCGATGGAGCTCAGAATGATCGGCAACATCATCCAGCCGCCGGATTTGACCAATTCCCACACAGTGAATGCCCCCTCGAAAAAGTGCGCCACTTTAGCATATAGGCTGGCGAGGAAGGGCCTGCCCGCCGACAGCCATCATGTCGCAGGTACCGGCCTTTGGTAAGCGTCAATTGCTGGCGTGCGCCAGAAACGGCGCTGGCTGCGCGCCATCACCGGGGCCTGGAATGCCCCCAGGCGCAGACGTATGGCGCCCTGTTCAGCGCTGTCATAAATAGCGCTGCCAAAATGCTGATAACGCGCCAGCACTTGCGGGTGCGGATGGCCAAAGCCATTGCCGCGCCCCCGGGAGATCAGCACGGCCTTGGGCGCCAACTGCTGGACAAACGGCCATGACGAGGAACTGCGGCTGCCATGATGGGGCACTTGCAGCCAATCCGTGGGCACCGCCAATGGCGTGGTGAGCAAGGCCCGTTCGGCCTCGCGGTCAATATCGCCGGTCAGCAGTAGCCGTTCGCCACTGGCCTGGACCTGTAGCACGCACGACTTCGCATTGCCGTTGCGGGCATCGGCCCATTGCCATAACTGAAACACCACGCCATCCCACTCCCAGCGCTCGCCACTGACACAGGCCAGGGCGCCGAGGGATGCCGGCAGCCCCTGGGTTTCCCCACCCACCACCCGCTTGACCGGCAACCCGCGCGCTACCGCCGCCGCGCCACCGGCATGATCCGCGTCGGCGTGGCTGAGCAGCATCAGGTCCAGTTGAGTAACTCCCAGTTTGCGCAGTGTCGGCAGTACCACGCGCGCGCCGATATCAAAATCCCCGAAGCGCGGCCCGGCGTCATACAACAGCGTGTGGTGACGGGTACGTAACACCACAGCCAGGCCCTGGCCGACATCCAGTTGCTCCACTGCCACCTGGCCCAGAGGGATCGATTCACGGGGCGGGAACACCGCCAGCAGCAACAGGGGCCACCCCAGCAGACGAAAAGGAATGCCCTTGGGCATCAATAACAGCAGCGCCCCCAGCAGGCTCAGTAGCCAGTAACCGACGGGCACCTCGGCAGGCATCCACACTGGCACCTGTCCGGCCAGCAAGGCCAGGGCCTTGAACAGCCAATCCAGCGCCCCGCCCGCCAGCCACAGCAAGCCACTGCCCAGCCCTGGCACCGCCAGCAACAACGTGCCCGCCAACGCCAGCGGCAGCACCAGCAGGCTGATCCACGGCACCGCAAACAAATTGGCCAGAGGTGCACTCAAGCTGATCGGTAAACCGAGGATCAGTAGTAACGGAAACAGCCCAATAGCGATCAGCCATTGGGCGCGGGTCCAGGCCTGCCACATACGCCAGGGGCCCAAGCGGCCGCTGAAGGCCAGCACCAACACGGCCACGGCGGCAAATGACAGCCAGAAACCCGGTTGCAGACTGGCCAAGGGTTCAAGGATCAACACCGCATTCAGGGCCAGCAGCAGCGGCCACCAGATCCCCAGATGGCGAAACCGCAGGCGCCACAGCAACACCAGCCCGACCATCACACAGGCCCGCTGCACCGGCACCTCAAAACCGGCCAGCAAGCCATAAGCCAGCGCCGCGGCAAATGCCAGGCCGCAGGCCCAAGGCAGCCAGGGCAAGCGTCTGGGCCAGCAGCCATAGCGCGCCAACCCGGCCACCAGTGCATAGATCAACCCCGACAACAGGCCGATGTGTTGGCCAGAGATGACCAATAAATGTACGGTGCCGGTGCCCTGCAAAATGCGCCAGTCCTCGGCGGCCAAGCCGGAGCCGTCACCCAGTACCAATGCGGCCAGCCCGGCTTCACGACCCTGGGCATCGACCGCCAGTAGCTGCTGGCGGATCCCGTCGCGCCAGGCCTGTCGGGCAGGCGCCAGGCGTTGGCCATCCTTGACCGAGCCGGTCGCGCCCACACGCTGGGCCAATAGCCAGGCTTCCTGGTCGAATCCATGGAAATTCAGCAGGCCAGACGGACGCTTGAGGGTGACGGCCAAACGCCAGCGCTCACCGCTGTGTACTGGCGGGCCGCCCTGCCAGCTCACGCGGATGCGTTGAGGTAGCCGGTCCTGGCGTGACCGGCTGTCGCTCAGCTCAAACCGCACGACCCCATTGCCCTGTTGCGGCAGCCCACTGACGCGCCCTTCCAGCCAACGGGTCTGGCCATCCAGCGCGACAGTTAGCCGGTCGTCCAGTGCCCGTTGCGCACTGAAACAGGCCCACGCCAAGCCCAGTAGAAAAAACGCCAGCGGATAAGTACGAAACGGCAGCAGCATCAACGCCACCACCGGCAACACCAGCAACCAACCGACCGGCGGCAAGACGGGCAGCAGGCGCAACGCCAGCAGCCCCAACGCCAGCGCAAACATCCCTGTACGCATGGGCCATTCCTTGAAAGTGACCCAGGAGTGTTAGCCGAGCGGTTCAGGGCGAACTATTATTTTTTGTCACAAAGTCTGAATTTCCCGTTCGTAGAATACGGGCATACTTGCCCCTCGAACTGACCTGGACCCCTTATGCCACGGCGCTTATTCAAACGGTACATGCCCGATCCGACCAGCATCAGGGAACACAAGTCCTTACGCTTTCTCGGCAAGTTGCTCCATGACCCGAACCTCTGGCACCTGAATCGGCACTCCGTTGCCCGGGCCATGGCTGTCGGCCTGTTTGCTGCTTTCATTCCCATTCCCTTGCAAATGTTGCTGGCAGCCGTGCTCGCCATCTCCGTGCGCGGCAATATGCCCATCGCCGTGAGCCTGGTATGGCTGACCAACCCGATTACCATGCCGGTAGTGTTCTTCTGCACCTACATGACCGGCACCTGGCTGATGAACATCCCGGCCCGCACCCTGCCCGATGAGCTGACTTGGGAATGGATCAGTGGGCAACTGTCGACCATGTGGCAGCCGTTCCTGCTGGGTTCGGTGGTGATGGGCCTGGTATTGGGCGCGCTGGCGTACTGCCTGACCATGCTCTATTGGCGGTGGTGGGTGGGTCATCAGTGGAAAAAGCGCCAGCAGCGTAATCGGTAGAAGGCGGCCTCCTCTGTTTAGAAGCAGAGGTGTCCCGGCTGGCGCCATCGCCGGCAAGCCAGCTCCTACAGGAGTATGCGCACGCTTCGACGATAAGGTCGGCTGTCAGGGCGGAACCGATACCCGCCGTTACCGCAGCTCAATAATCCCGCCATCGTCCCCTCAATCATCTTTTGCAAGATTCCAAACCCCTCATATGGCTACACTGCGCAGGTAGCGCGGGCCGGATGCCTGCGTAGAATGTCGACAACAGTGTGGTAGTGGGAGAGTGGCGTGCTTAGAAGAATGGGGATAAAAGGCCGCGTACTGTTGCTGACCTTGTTGCCTACCAGCCTGATGGCATTGCTTTTGGGCGGTTATTTCACCTGGATGCAGCTCTCGGACCTGCAAACCCAATTGCTCAATCGCGGCGAGATGATTGCCGAGCAACTGGCGCCACTGGTAGCCCCGGCACTGGGCAACAAGAACACCGATCTGCTGGAACGCATCGCCACCCAGTCCCTGGAGCAAGTCGATGTACGCGCCGTGTCCTTCCTGGCGCCCGACCGCTCGCCCCTGGCCCATGCTGGCCCGACCATGCTCAACCAATCGCCCATCGGCAACAGCTCCCATCTGTTGCAGCGCACGGGCAATGACGCCACCCGCTACCTGCTGCCGGTGTTCGGCCGCCATCGCAACCTTGCCGGCGAGCTGATTCCCGATGAGGCCGATCGCCTGCTGGGCTGGGTCGAGCTGGAGTTGTCCCACAATGGCATGCTGTTGCGCGGCTATCGCAGCCTGTTTGCCAGTTTGCTGTTGATCGCCATCGGCCTGATCTGCACCGCCGCCCTGGCCTTGCGCATTAGCCGCACGATCAACTCGCCCATCGGCCAGATCAAGCAAGCCGTGGCACAGCTCAAGGATGGCAACCTGGAAACCCGTTTGCCACCGCTGGGCAGCCAGGAGCTGGATCAGTTGGCATCCGGCATCAACCGCATGGCCGATACCTTGCAAAACGCCCAGGAAGAATTGCAACACAGCATCGACCAGGCCACCGAAGATGTGCGCCAGAACCTGGAAACCATCGAGATCCAGAACATCGAGCTGGACCTGGCCCGCAAGGAGGCTTTGGAAGCCAGCCGCATCAAGTCAGAATTCCTGGCCAATATGAGCCATGAAATCCGCACGCCACTCAACGGCATCCTCGGTTTCACCCACCTGTTGCAGAAAAGCGAGCTCTCGCCCCGCCAGTTGGATTACCTGGGCACCATCGAAAAGTCCGCCGACAACCTGCTGGGCATCATCAACGAAATTCTCGACTTTTCGAAAATCGAAGCCGGCAAGCTGGTACTCGACAATATTCCGTTCAACCTGCGCGACTTGCTGCAAGACACCCTGACCATCCTCGCCCCGGCCGCCCACGCCAAACAGCTGGAACTGGTGAGCCTGGTCTACCGCGATACGCCGCTGTCGCTGGTAGGCGACCCGCTGCGACTCAAGCAGATCCTGACCAACCTGGTCAGCAATGCCATTAAGTTCACCCGCGAAGGCACCATCGTTGCCCGGGCCATGCTCGAAGACGAGCAGGAAGACAGCGTGCAACTGCGCATCAGTGTGCAGGACACCGGCATCGGCCTGTCCAACCAGGATGTGCGGGCGCTGTTCCAGGCCTTCAGCCAGGCGGATAACTCGCTGTCACGCCAACCGGGCGGCACGGGCCTGGGGCTGGTGATTTCCAAGCGCCTGATCGAGCAGATGGGCGGCGAAATCGGCGTCGACAGCACGCCAGGCCAAGGTTCGGAATTCTGGATCAGCCTCAACCTGCCGAAGACCCGCGACGATATCGAAGACCTGCCGGCCCCGCCGCTGCTGGGCCGGCGTGTGGCCGTGCTGGAGAATCACGAGCTGGCGCGCCAGGCGCTGCAACATCAGTTGGAAGACTGCGGCCTTGAAGTCACGCCGTTCAACAGCCTGGAGAACCTGACCAACGGCATTACCAGCGCGCACCAGACCGAGCAGGCCATCGACCTGGCCGTACTGGGCATCACCGCCAACGATATTCCGCCGGAACGCCTCAACCAACATCTCTGGGACCTTGAACACCTGGGTTGCAAAGTCCTGGTGCTGTGCCCGACCACCGAACAGATGCTGTTCAACCTGTCGGTGCCCAACCCCAATAGCCAGTTGCAGGCCAAGCCGGCCTGCACCCGCAAATTGCGCCGGGCACTGTCCGACCTGATCAGCCCTCGGCCATTGCGCAGCGAACCGGGCGAGCCGTTGTCCAGCCGCGCGCCACGGGTGTTGTGTGTCGACGACAACCCGGCCAACCTGTTGCTGGTACAGACCCTGCTCGAAGACATGGGCGCCAAGGTCCAGGCCGTGGAAAGCGGCTATACCGCCATCGAAGCGGTGAAGAAGGAAGCCTTCGACCTGGTGTTGATGGACGTGCAGATGCCCGGCATGGACGGGCGCCAGAGCACCGAAGCGATTCGTCAGTGGGAAAGCGAGCGCCACGGTACGCCGCTGCCTATCGTCGCGCTGACGGCCCATGCCATGGCCAATGAAAAGCGCGCCCTGCTGCAAAGCGGCATGGATGACTACCTGACCAAACCCATCAGCGAACGGCAACTGGCCCAGGTGGTACTGAAATGGACCGGCCTGGCCTTGCGTAATCAAGGCCCGGAACGCGCTGCCGAGGGCCACGGCCCTGCCGCGCAACTGCCGGTGCTGGACCATGAAGAAGGCCTGCGCCTGGCGGCCGGCAAGGCTGACTTGGCCGCCGATATGCTGGCCATGCTGTTGGCCTCCCTGGAAGCCGACCGCGAGGCGGTCTGTATCGCCCGCGAAGCCTGCGACAATAACGCGTTGATCGAACGGGTCCATCGCCTGCACGGCGCTACCCGCTACTGCGGCGTGCCGCAACTCCGGGCCGCCTGCCAGCGGGCCGAAACCTTGCTCAAGCAGGATGACGCCAAGGCCATGGCCGCCCTCGATGAGCTGGACATGGCCATTGCCCGCCTTGCCAGCGAGGCACGGGTCAACGCCTGACACAGCACAACACGCCATTTTGCAGGGAGCCCTCCAATGCGCATCATTCTATTCAGCAGCCAGACCTATGACCGTGACAGCTTCCTCGCCGCCCCCGTGCCCGCCGGCCTGGAACTGCAATTCCAACCGGCACGCCTGAACCTCGATACCGTGGCCCTGGCCGACAAGCACGAAGTGGTCTGTGCCTTTATCAACGACGACCTCGGCACCCCAGTGCTCGAACACCTCACCGCCGGTGGCACACGCCTGATTGCCCTGCGTTCGGCCGGCTACAACCATGTGGACCTGGCTGCCGCCAAGCGCCTGGGCCTGACCATCGTGCGGGTGCCGGCGTACTCGCCCCATGCGGTGGCCGAACATGCCGTGGCCCTGATATTGGCCCTCAACCGTCGCCTGCACCGCGCCTACAACCGCACCCGCGACGGCGACTTCAGCCTGCACGGCCTGACCGGCTTCGACCTGGTGGGCAAGACCGTTGGCGTAGTAGGCACCGGGCAGATCGGCGCGACCTTTGCCAAGATCATGGCGGGTTTCGGCTGCACGTTGCTGGCCTACGACCCCTACCCTAATCCGCAGGTCGAAGCCCTCGGCGCGCGCTATGTCGACCTGCCCCAGTTGTTGGCCGAGGCGCAGATCATCAGCCTGCACTGCCCGCTGACCGCCGACAGCAAGCACTTGATCAATGCCCAATCCCTGGCCCATATGCAGCCGGGTGCGATGCTGATCAATACCGGGCGCGGCGGCCTGGTGGACACGCCGGCACTGATTGAAGCGCTCAAGGACGGGCAATTGGGCTACCTGGGCCTGGATGTGTACGAGGAAGAAGCCCAGCTGTTTTTTGAGGACCGCTCGGACCTGCCCTTGCAGGACGACGTGCTGGCACGCCTGCTGACCTTCCCCAACGTGATCATCACTGCGCATCAGGCGTTCCTGACGCGCGAAGCCCTGGCGGCGATTGCCGGGACCACCCTGGCCAATATCCAGGCCTGGGCCAACGGCCAGCCACAAAACCTGGTACACGGATGATCAGCGGTCACATACCGGGCTCATGATGAGCAGGCGAGCGTGATAGGATGCCGCGCCTATTTGGAGGATCCATGGCCGAACACGATTTCCGCTTCAGTTTGCTGAGCCCACAACACACCCTGATCGAATGCCGCGCCCTGGTGCCGGGTCGTTACCAAGTCACCGGCAATGGTGGCTCGATCAAGCATGGCGATGTGCTGATCGTCACCTTGCGCGGCAGCAAGACCCTGTCGATGCGCCTGACCGTCGAAGGCGATGCGCGCTACTCGATCCGCCCGGCCGGCCAATGGGTCGCCATGGCGCAAGGGCCGAAGTTCGGCGAGCTGGAAATTCACACCTGGAAGGTCAACTGCGACAGCTGCGACGCCGTGCTGGAGTTTGAGTTCTCGGTCGAGACCAAGCTGACCAAGGAGCCGCTGCAACCGGCGGCCACTGCGCGCATTAGCGAACTGGGCTGGGCCACTGTCGGTGATAAACACCGTTGCCCGAAATGCCAGAAGGCTGCGCAATGAAGCGCCTGCTGGTGCTCGCCGCGCTGGGCGTCGGCCTTGCCGGCTGCGCCAGCGATGAGGTCAAGCTCAAGCAGGATCACAGCTATATCGTGGAATGGATCGGCGAACGGCCACTGATGGATTACGCCCACCTGACCGTGACCCTCGGCGCCGATGGCCGGGCCTATGGCAATGGCGGCTGCAACCACTGGTTCGCGCCATACACCCTGGACGGTGACAAGCTCAGCTTCGGCAAGATCGGCAGCACCCGCAAACTGTGCGCCGAAGCCCTGATGGAGCAGGAGCATCGCTTCTTCAAGGCCCTGGAGACGGTGCAGCGCTGGGATATCTCACCCATCGAGCAAACCCGCTTCTGGCCTGCCCAGGGCAAGCCACTGCGCCTGTGGCTGGAAGAAGGCTGATCCAACGTCTTGTAGGAGCGAGCTTGCTCGCGAAGAGCGTCAACGAAAACGCGTGCATCCAGGATGAACGCGTTGCCTGTGAGTGCTTCGCGAGCAAGCTCGCTCCTACAGGGATCGCGAGGGATTAGCCGCGCAACTCCTTGAGCTTGGCCAGTACCCCCGCCGCCGTCTGCTCGCCCAACATCTGCGCCCGCACCTTGCCCTTGTCATCGATGATGTAGGTCACCGGCAACGCTTCGCTGCGTGGGATATCAAAAATCAGCTCGGGGTTCTGTGCCAATACGGTGAACTTGATGCCCAGCTTCTCGCTGGCGCTCTTGAGTTCTTCGCCCTGCACATTGTCGAAGTTGACGCCAAATACACTCACCGGCTGGCCCTTGAGCTGCTCGGCCAGGGCGTTCAGCTCAGGGATTTCGATACGACATGGGCCACACCATTCGGCCCAGTAGTTGATCACCAGCCATTGCTTGTCGACGCGTTCGGACGCGACTTTCTGGCCGTATTGGTCAACGCCATAATCATTGCCGCAGCCGCTGAGCAGGAGTGTAGTGATAACTGCCAGTGCGCCTATCAGTCGCCGTGTCATGGGGTAATCCTTAGCAAAAATGAACGTGGGCTGCGGCCTATCGCCTCTTACGGTTTAAGGACACGCCACAGCGCAGGTAGAATACCCGCCACCTTACGCAAGATGCGACCCGCACATGACCGATCTGACGCTTTATCACAACCCGCGCTGCTCGAAATCCCGCGGTGCGCTCCAACTGTTAGAGGCCCGTGGCCTGACGCCCAACGTCGTGCGCTATCTGGAAACCCCGCTGGACGCCGCGCAGCTTAAAGCCCTGCTCGGCAAACTGGGGATCAGCGCCCGGCAACTGCTGCGCACCGGCGAAGACGAATACAAGACGCTCAACCTGACCGACGCCAGCCTCAGCGAAGCGCAATTGATTGCCGCCATCGCCGCCCATCCCAAGTTGATGGAACGACCGATCCTGGCCACCGCCGACAAGGCCGTGATTGGCCGTCCGCCGGAAAAAATCCTGGAGATCCTGCCGTGAGCGCGCCCTACGTCCTGGTGCTGTATTACAGCCGCAACGGCTCGGTCAGCGAAATGGCCCGGCAGATTGCCCGGGGCATCGAACAAGGCGGCCTGGAAGCGCGCCTGCGGACCGTGCCGGCCATCTCCAGCGAGTGTGAGGCCGTAGCGCCAAGCATCCCGGCCGAAGGCGCGTTGTACGCCAGCCTCGACGACCTGAAGAACTGCGCGGGCCTGGCCCTGGGCAGCCCGACGCGTTTTGGCAACATGGCCGCGCCGCTGAAGTATTTTCTCGACGGCACCAGCAACCTGTGGCTGACCGGCGCCCTCGTCGGCAAGCCCGCCGGGGTCTTCACTTCCACCGCCAGCCTGCACGGCGGCCAGGAAACCACCTTGATGTCGATGCTGCTACCGCTGCTGCACCACGGCATGCTGATCACCGGCCTGCCCTACAGCGAACAGGCCTTGCTCGACACTCAGGGCGGCGGTACGCCCTACGGTGCCAGCCATCATTCCGGCGCTGACGGCAAGCGTGCCCTGGATCCCCATGAAATCGCCCTGTGCCGCGCCCTCGGCCTGCGCCTGGCGAAAACAGCAGCAAAACTGGAGAGTGGCCGTGGCCAAGAAGCCTAAAGTCCTGCCGCCCCAGGCCTGGCTCGAGCCTCGGGTCAAGGTGGCGCGGGTCTTGAGCCTGCTGGCGTTCCTGGGCTTGGTGGGGTTGCTCTGCGTTTATTACCTGCTGGTCGCCGACCTGCATGGCGCCCGGCCCTGGGTGATCCTGCTGATCGAACTGGTGCCGCTGCTGATCCTCGCGCCAGGCATGCTCATGGGCAGTGCGCGCGGGCATTCGTGGATGTGCTTTGTGGTGAACCTGTACTTCATCAAGGGCGCCCTGGCGGCCTATGACCCAAACCGCCAGTGGTTTGGCGTGCTGGAGATGCTGGCGAGCCTGGCGGTGTTCTGCACAGCGTTATTGTATGTGCGCTGGCGGTTCCAGCTGAATCGGCGGTTGGCCATGTAGAAGCGAGCTTGCTCGCGAAAAACGTTAACGATGACGCGGGCATTCAGAATGCACGCGGCGCCCTCAGGTTCTTCGCGAGCAAGCTCGCTCCTACAGGTCAATGGTTGACGGTGTAGGCCAGCATCATCGACAACTGGCACATCGGCCGCCCACTTTCGGCGTGCCACTGGTTGAACGCCGCCTGCACCGTCGCCAGGTCACGCAGGCTGGTAGGGGCCTTGTCGACAATCTTCTGCGCATTCAGCGCCGCGACCACGTCATAGCTCGGCACAAAGGTGTCCTTGCCGACCATGCGCAAAAAGCGTGGGGCTGACAGCCCGCCCAGTTGGTGTCCGTGTTTGCTCAGGTATTTCCACAAGCCGACAATATCCGTCACCGGCCAATCGGCGATCAGTGCGCCGAAGCTGCCCTTTTCCTGCGCGACGTCGAGGATCATCTGCGCATTGCGCGGCACGCTCTTGAGCTTGCCCAGGTGGCGGATGATCCGCGTGTCCTGCATCAGACGCTCCAGGTGCTCGGCACCCATCAACACCACTTTTTCCGGATCGAAGCCGAAGAACACCTGCTCGAACGCTGGCCACTTGGCGTCCACCACACTGTGTTTGAGACCGGCGCGAAACACCCGCAGCGACAGGGTCGACAGGTAGCGGTCATCGCTGATCTGGCGCAATTGCGCCGGCGTCTTGGGCACAGGCAGGTGGGCTTCCAACTCGGCCGCCGAACCAAAGCGATTCAGACAGTATTCGTGCAGCCATTTGTAATCGCGCATGCCCTCTCCTACGGGTTGAAATGAAAACGGCGCCCATGAGCGCCGTCTGTCAGAGCGTGAAAAATGCTCAGAGGTTCACAATATTGACGAAGCGTGAAGCGGCGGTTTCATCGATACGCAGGCTGGTGAAGTCGAACAGGTTGCGGTCGGCCAACTGCGACGGAATCACATTCTGCAGGCTGCGGAAGATGCTTTCGGTGCGCCCCGGCGTCTTGCGGTCCCAGTCCTGAAGCATGTCCTTGACCACCTGGCGCTGCAGGTTTTCCTGGGAGCCGCAGAGGTTGCAGGGGATGATCGGGAATTGCTTGAAGTCGGAGTAGGCCTGGATGTCCTTCTCGTTGCAATACGCCAGCGGCCGGATCACCACGTTGCGCCCATCATCGGCGCGCAGCTTGGGCGGCATGGCCTTGAGGGAGCCGTTGAAGAACATGTTGAGAAAGAAAGTCTCGACGATGTCATCGCGGTGATGACCCAGAGCCATCTTGGTCGCGCCGATTTCATCGGCAAAGGTGTACAGCGTGCCACGACGCAGGCGCGAGCACAGCGAGCAGGTGGTCTTGCCTTCCGGAATCAGTTCCTTGACCACCGAATAGGTGTCTTTCTCGACGATGTGGTATTCGATGCCGAGGGTCTTGAGGTAGGCCGGCAGCACATCCTCGGGGAAACCGGGCTGCTTCTGGTCCATGTTCACGGCGACGATGTCGAACTTGATCGGTGCGACCTTTTGCAGGTGCATCAGCACGTCCAGCAGGGTGTAGCTGTCCTTGCCGCCGGACAGGCAGACCATGACCTTGTCGCCCTCCTCGATCATGTTGAAGTCAGCGACGGCCTCACCGGCCAAGCGACGCAGGCGTTTTTGCAGTTTGTTCTGATTGACGGTAAGAGTGCCCATGGCGCTTGGATCCGCGAAAAGGTGTCTGACGAAAAGCCGGGTATTTTAGCGGTATGGAGCACCGAGTTCCAATGTGGGAGGGACTTGTACCCTTTCACATTGCAATTCATCGCCATCGACAGACCTCGCCGCGATTAAGCCCCGTGTTTACAGCGCGATTTGCTCTAAAGCCCTACAGTTTTTCCGGTCATCACTTCCTATACTGCGACATAAGGTCGCACATATATCCAGACCTTTCAGGCCACTTGGCCGGCGGGCGCTCCGCTTGGGGGGCGATGGTAATAACGACAGGAGTGACTGGCATGATCCATCACGTCGTGGGGCTTTTCACCCATCCCGACCAGGAATGGCGGGAAATTCGTGGCGATAAAGAAGAAAGCATCAGCCACATGTACCTCACTCACACGCTGATACTCGCGGCGATCCCCGCCGTATCAGCCTTTATCGGCACGACCCAGGTCGGCTGGGTCATCGGCAGTCGCGCCCCGGTCATGCTGACCCAGGAAAGTGCGTTGTGGATGACCATCATGTCGTACCTGGCAATGCTCGGCGGCGTTGCGGTAATGGGCGCCTTCATTCACTGGATGGCGCGCACTTATGACGCCAATCCGAGCATGGCGCGCTGCGTGGCATTCGCCACCTACACCGCGACTCCCCTGTTTATCGGCGGGCTGGCGGCGCTGTATCCGCATATGTGGCTGGGAATGGTGGTGGGCACGGCGGCTATTTGCTACACCGTTTACCTGCTGTATGTGGGGCTACCGACCTTCATGAGCATCGACCCGGACGAAGGCTTCCTGTTTTCCAGCTCGGTGCTGGCGGTAGGCCTGGTGGTACTGGTGGCGATCATGGCGTTTACCGTGATTGTCTGGGGCCTGGGCGTAGGACCGATCTACACCAACTGACACGCTTTCAACCGCAGGAATAGCCACCGCAAGGTGGCTTTGTGCGTTATGCATGACCATTCGGCGCCTGGCAGATTCGGAAACACCCCTGGATGCGGCATACTGGACATCTCTGGAGATATGTACAGCATGCCCGAGCAACTCAATACCCGCGTCGAAGATTGTTTCCTGCAAGCCGAATCCTTTTTCAAACGAAGTTTCAAACGCCCGAAGGTCAGCCTCAAGCTCCGCGGCCAGAAAGCCGGTGTCGCGCATTTGCACGAGAACCTGCTGCGCTTCAACCCCCAGCTGTACCGGGAAAACAGCCAACATTTCCTCAAACAGACGGTCGCCCACGAAGTGGCGCACTTGATTGCCCACCAATTGTTTGGCGAACGCATCCAGCCCCATGGTGAGGAATGGCAGTTGATCATGCGCGGGGTCTACGAACTGCCGCCGGATCGGTGCCACACCTATGAGATCCAGCGGCGGCGCGTGACGCGCTATATCTACCGGTGCCCGTGTGCCGAGAGTGACTTTCCGTTCTCAGCCCAGCGTCATGGGTTGGTGAATCAGGGGCGGCGGTATTTGTGCCGGCGCTGCCGGGAGACGTTGGTGTTTACTGGGGAAACGCGGGTCGAGTGAGGTTTTGGGGTGGTTTCACTGGCCCCATCGCGGGCAAGCCCGCTCCCACATTTTGATTTGTGAATACCTTCAATGTGGGAGCTGGCTTGCCTGCGATGGGGCCCGAACAGGCGTTATCCAACCACCTTGGCACCCCGCAACTCGGCTATCCGCTGAGCGCTGAACCCCAGCTCATCCAATACCTGCTCACTATGCGCCCCCACCGCCACCCCAATATGCCTCGGCTCCGGCAACCCCTCGGAAAACTTCAGCGGGCACGCCATCTGCGCCTGGAACGAGCCATCCCCACGCGGCACCTGGCTCACCAGCTTCCGGGCCTGCAATTGCGGGTGTTCCAGGGCTTCGCCCACACTGAGCACCGGCTCCACGCAGGCATCGACCCCGGCAAACATTGCACACAGCTCTTCAAAACTGTGCCGCTCAAACTCCACCTGCAACACCTGCTTGAGCACCTTCTGCTGCTCGGGCTTGGGCGATAACCCCTGGGCCGCCAACTCAGGGCGTCCCAGCGCGATGCACAGTTGCTGCATAAACCCAGGTTCGAGGCTGCCGACGGATAACCAGCGCCCGTCCCGCGAGCGGTAGTAATCGTAGAAACTGCCGCCATTGAGCACCTGGTCTTCCCTCCCCGGCGCCACGCCACAAGCCAGGTAGGCCGCGCCCGCCATGGCGTTGAGGCTGAAGGCGCAGTCGGTCATGCTCACATCCAGATACTGGCCCACCCCGCTGTGCTGCCGTGCAATCACCGCCGCCAGCAAGCCGACCACTGCATGCAACGAACCGCCGCCCACATCCGCCACTTGCACACCCAAGGGGAGCGGCCCGCTGTCCTGGCGCCCGGTGTAGCTGGCGATGCCGGACAGTGCCAGGTAATTGATGTCATGCCCGGCGCGGTCCTTGTAGGGGCCAGTCTGGCCATAGCCGGTGATGGACACGTAGATCAGCTTCGGGTTGATCGCCTTCAACGCTTCATAACCCAAGCCCAGGCGCTCCATGACCCCGGGGCGGAACTGCTCCAGCACGATGTCGTAGTCGGCCACCAGTTGCCGCACGATCTCCAGCGCCTCGGGCTGCTTGAGGTCCAAGGCCAGGCTGCGCTTGTTGCGATTGAGGTAGGCATGGCTGGCCGACACGCCACGGTCGTGGGGCGGCAACACCCGCAGCAGGTCCATGCGCGTGGGGGATTCGATGCGCAAGACTTCGGCGCCCATGTCCGCCAACAGCAGCGAAGCGAAAGGCCCCGGCAACAAGGTCGAGAAATCCAGCACTTTGAGGGACGCCAAGGGGCCTGACATGGGAGCTCCGATTCCAGTTCGATGGGGCACAGAGTAGTCAGCCTTGGGCGCCAGCGGCAATTACCGGAACCATCATCGACAGTGACCGTTGCGCTCGCCCGCCCACAAAAAAACCATCCGAAGATGGTTTTTTCAGTACCGCGTCAGCGTTTACTTGATCGCTGGCGCCGGGCCTTCGGCCACGCCCAGGTCATCCAGTTCGCGGGTTTCGGAGATACCGGTACCGCCGGAAGCCAGCTCGCTTTGCAGCTTGTCGGTGTCCAGTTCCTTGACCCACTTGGCCACGACGATGGTCGCTACAGCGTTACCGACCAGGTTGGTCAGGGCGCGGGCTTCGGACATGAAGCGGTCAATACCGAGGATCAGCGCCAGACCGGCAACCGGCAGGTGGCCAACAGCCGACAGGGTCGCGGCCAGTACGATGAAACCACTACCAGTCACGCCAGCAGCGCCTTTGGAGGACAGCAGCAGCACCAGCAACAGGGTGATCTGGTGGGTGATGTCCATGTGGGTGTCAGTCGCCTGGGCGATGAACACAGCAGCCATGGTCAGGTAGATCGAAGTACCGTCGAGGTTGAAGGAGTAGCCAGTCGGGATAACCAGGCCAACCACCGATTTCTTCGCCCCCAGGCGCTCCATCTTGATCAGCATGCGCGGCAGTGCGGATTCGGAAGACGAAGTACCCAGTACGATCAACAGTTCTTCACGGATGTAGCGCACCAGCTTCAGCACGCTGAAACCGTGGGCGCGGCAGATGCCACCCAGTACGACCAGCACGAACAGGATGCAGGTGATGTAGAAGCAGATCATCAACTGACCCAGTTGCACCAGCGAGCCCACACCGTAGGCACCGATGGTGAACGCCATGGCGCCCAGGGCACCGATTGGCGCGAGCTTCATGATCATGTTGATGATGTTGAACATCACGTGGGCGAAGCGATCGATGAAGTCCAGCACCGGCTTGCCGTAGGCACCCAGGCGGTGCAGGGCGAAACCGAAGATCACCGAGAACATCAGCACTTGCAGGATATCGCCGTTGGCGAAGGCGCCGACGATGGTGTTCGGGATCACGTTGAGGATAAAGCCGACGATGCTCTGGTCTTTACCGGCGGTGACGTAGGCCGCGACTTTCGAGGCGTCCAGGGTAGCGACGTCGATGTGCATGCCAGCGCCTGGCTGCACCACGTTGACCACGACCAGGCCGATCAACAGGGCGATGGTGGACACGATTTCGAAGTACAGCAGCGCGTAGCCACCGGTCTTGCCCACCGACTTCATGCTCTGCATGCCGGCGATGCCGCTGACAACGGTACAGAAGATGATCGGGGCGATGACCATTTTGATCAGCTTGATAAAGCCGTCACCCAGTGGCTTGAGGGCCACGCCGGTCTGCGGGTAGAAGTGACCGAGCAGGATACCGATAACGATGGCAACGATTACCTGGAAGTACAGGGTTTTGTAGAACGGCTGACGAGTCGTCATTGCAAAGTTTCCTCAAGAGTCCCGTGGGGCAAATATCCGCCATTGCCCACGACACTTGAATTGCGAACCCTCCTGCACTGGAGGGATTTGTTTTGGCGAGCTGCTGGCTGGCAGGTCTGTACTCCCTATCGCAAACGGCGTGCCACTTTCCTTAAAAGCCCTGGAGCCCTTGGACCAAGGGGGCTGACGCCTTTTCAGGGTTGTTTGCCTGGTTGGAAACGGTGGCGGATATCCGCCCAGCCCCCTGATCTCGTCCTACAATTTGGCGGATATCCGCCTTGTCCACCCAAGGTCTGATGGCTACCATCGGCCACTCAATGGACGAGGCCCCTGCATGCGCGAACGCACCATCGCCAGTCATTACGCCCGTGCAGCCTTGGGCGGAGCGCGTCGGGCCGGCTACGACTGCTCGACGCTGTTGCAGCAACTGGGCATTACCCCCGAACTGCTGGCGGAGCCACGCGCGCGCATTGCGCCAGAGCAGTTCACGCGGCTGTTGCAGATGTTGTGGCAGGCCCTGGATGACGAATACCTGGGGTTCGCCGATGGGCCGAGCAAGCGCGGCACCTTCGCCATGATGTGCCATGCGCTGATTCATTGCCGCACGCTGGAGAAGGCGCTGCAACGCGGCTTGTTGTTCTACAGCCTGTTCCCCCAGGGGCCACGCTGGCGGCTGAGCCGTGAAGGCGACATGGCGCGCCTGAGTCTGGATGACTCGCAGTTGTGGGACCCGGACCACTTTTTGAGCGAATCCCTGCTCGTGATCTGGCATCGCCTCGGCAGTTGGCTGATTGGCCAGCGCATCCGCCTGGAGCAGGCCACCTTCAGCTACCCGATACCGGCCCATGCCAGCGAATACGACCTGCTGTTCCCCTGCCCGCTGGTGTTCAACGCGGCCAGCAGCAGCCTGGTGTTCCACAGTCGCTACCTGAACCTGCCATTGTTGCAGGACGAACGCACCCTCAAGCACTTCCTCGAACGCTCCCCCGCCGACCTGCTGTCACGGCCGGACGAAGGCGATAGCCTGAGCAGCCAGATCCGCCGTTTGCTGAGCCGCGACCGCACACCCTGGCCGGACCTGGAGGCCGTGGCGCAGCACCTGCACATCAGCCCGCAGACCCTGCGCCGGCATTTACGTGAGGAAAGCACCAACTTCCAGGCCCTCAAGGATGAACTGCGCCGGGATATTGCGATTTTCCATCTGGGGCGGGCGGATCTGTCGTTGCAGGAGATTGCCGAGCAGTTGGGGTTTTCCGAGCCGTCGGCGTTTCACCGGGCGTTCAAGAAGTGGACGGGGGTGACCCCGGGGGCTTATCGGGCACAGGAAAGTTGAGGATGTGGTGTTTGGACGGGCTTGCTCGCGATGAGGCCAGTGAATCCAATAAAGATCAAACAGCCGGAAAATGAATCCTGAACGCCGCCCCCCCTAGAGGCGAATCCCCTAGGGTCAGCCGCGCGCCATAGCTCTCGATGATGTCCTTGACCACCGCCAACCCAATCCCCTGCCCCGGATGCTGACGATCCAGGCGCTCGCCGCGCTGCAGGATCCGCGCACGCTGGTCGGGTGGCACGCCGGGGCCATCATCTTCGATGCACAAGCGCACGCCATCCGGACTTTCATCCAGGGTAATGCGCACCTCGCTCAAACACAGGCGGTAGGCGTTTTCCAGCAGGTTGCCGAGCAATTCCAGCAAGGCGCCCTGTTCGATGGGTACGTCACATTGCTCTGGCAACGCAAAAGACGCCCGCACGCGCTTGTCGCGGTAGACCTTGTCCAGAGTGTCGCACAGGCTTTGCAGCACCGGCCGCAGGCGCACCTGGTGGCGCACCAGGCCGCTTTTGCGCAGGCTGGCGCGCTGCAGTTGGTAGCTGATCTGCTGGCTCATGCGCTCGATCTGCGACTGCAAGACCCGCGCCTGCTCAAGGTCCTGGGGGCGCTGGGCCATGTCTTCACTCACTCCTTGCAAGACCGCCAGCGGGGTCTTCAGGCTGTGGGCCAGGTCGTCCAGGGAGTCACGGTAACGGGTGCGCTGCTCGCGCTCGCTGTGCAACAGACGGTTGAGGGAACCGGTCAGGCGCAGCAGCTCCCGTGGGTGTTGCTCGCTGAGGCTCTCGCGGGTGCCGCCTTCGATTTCATCCAGCTCCTGGCTCAGCCGGCGCAAGGCCTGCAAGCCCCAGGTCAGGCCGATCCACAGCAGGCTCAACAACACCAGCAAGGCCGCGCCGAAACCCAGGTAGAGGTTTTCCCGCAGGCCTTCAAGGGTCACCTGGTATTCGCGCACCGGTTGCAGCGCGACAATACTGAACGCCGCGCTCTTGCCCCCCAGCAGCTTGACCTCGACGTCATAGACGAAGAATTCCTGGCCGTTGGCCTCGCGGATCTTCGCGAACTCGTTACCGCGCCCGTCGTAACGCGGGCGGTAGTTGATGTTTTCTTCACGGGTCGCCCGCGAACGCCAGACCAGGTGGCCTTCGCGATCATAGATATAGCCCAGCAGGCGGCTATCGGTCAGGTTGAAGCGCTCGTCGGGCAACTGCGCCGGCATCAGCAAACGGTTGTTTTCGACCCGTGCGGCCGAGATCAGCGTGGTCACATCCGACGCCAGGCGCTGCTCGATGGAGTCCTGCAACGCCAGGCTGAACGCGCCCTGCATCGCCGGCAACAGCCCGAGCATGAACAACACGGCCAGGGTGGTGGCCGCCAGCATCAGGCGTACACGTAGAGAACGAATCAACGGCAGCGCTCGTTAAACAGATAGCCCAGGCCACGCACGGTGTCGATGGGTTTGAACCCGGCCGGGCCTTCGAGCTTGCGGCGCAGGCGGCCGACCAGCACTTCGATCACGTTCGGATCGCGCTCGTCGTCATCGGGATAGAGTTGTTCCATCAACCGATCCTTGGCCACCACTTGCTGGTGGTGACGCATCAGGTATTCCAGGATCCGGTACTCATAGGCCGTCAGCGCCAGGGGTTGCTCATCCAGGGACGCCTGTTTGCGGTTGAGGTCCAGCAACAAGGGGCCGGCAACGATGGTCGATTGGGTAAAACCGCTGGAGCGGCGCAGCAGTGCGTTCATCCGCGCTTCCAGCTCTTCGAACTGGAAGGGTTTGACCACGTAGTCATCGGCCCCGGCAGCCAGGCCTTCGACCTTGTCCTGCCAGTTGCCACGTGCGGTGAGGATCAGGATCGGGAAGGTCTTTTCCTGGGTGCGCAGTTGGCGGATCAGGTCCAGGCCGCCCATGCCCGGCAGGCCCAGGTCGATGATCGCCAGGTCATGATTGAATTGCCCGGTCTGGTACAGCGCTTCTTCGGCGTTGGCCACGGCTTCGACCACGTGACCGCTGTCGCCAAGACGGGTCAACAGGTGATGGCGCAACAACGCCTCATCTTCGACAACCAGCAATTTCATAACACTCTCCAAGGCCAATCCACTGTCCCGCAGGGAATATCATAGCGGCCCTGAAGGTATGCTTGCGCAGTTTACGGCGGTTGAACTGAACACAGTCTGAACCGGCGGGCTACCCAGGTATGTCCCGCCCCGTGCAGAATAGCCGGCATGAACCCAATACCCGCCTGCTGCACCCCACTTGATGACCATTGGCCATTGCCTGACGCCTTGCCCGGCACGGTGTTCCTGAGCACGCGCTTCGAGCCAAAACTGCTTGAGGCCAGTGACTTCCAGCGCTGCGCCGTGCCGCCGCCGGCGAGCATTCAACGTTCGGTAGCCAAGCGCCAGGCCGAGTTTCTCGCCGGCCGGCTATGCGCCCGCAGCGCCTTGCAACGGCTCGAAGGCCTGGACTTTATCCCCGCCATCGGCGAAGACCGCGCCCCGGTGTGGCCTGGCCATATCAGCGGCTCAATCACCCACAGCACCGGGCATGCCGCGGCCATTGTCGGGCTTAAGGCGCAATGGCGCGGGCTGGGTATGGATCTGGAAAACCTGCTGTCACTTGAACGGGCCGAGCGCCTGGCCGGGGAAATCCTTACCCCGGATGAGATGCAACGCATGGCCGCCGGGCCACGGGAGCAGATTGCGCAGTGGGTGACCCTGACGTTTTCGGCCAAGGAAAGCCTGTTCAAGGCGCTCTACCCGATCGTGCGCAAGCGCTTCTACTTTGAGCATGCCGAGGTGGTGGAGTGGGCAGAGTCGGGTTTTTTGCGCCTGCGACTGCTGACGGACCTGTCTGCCGAGTGGTGCCATGGCAAGGAGTTGGAGGGGCAGTTTGCGGTGGATGACGGGCAGTTGTTGAGCCTGGTGGCTGTCGGTGCCTGATAGATAGCTATCGCAGGCAAGCCAGCTCCCACAGTTGACCGAGTACATCCTTTGGAATGCAAGCTGGCTTGCCTGCGATGACTATCTCAAGCCTTGTCCTGGTCCCTTGGCCAACTCAGGCTGAAACACGCACCGCCCAGGTTGTTGCTCTTGCTGATCAAGGCCCGACCACCGTGCCAGTAGATAATCCGCCGCACAATCGACAGGCCCAGGCCATGCCCGCCCGAGGCGCGTGTACGGCTGTCGTCCAGGCGCAGGAATGGCGTAAAGATCCGTTCCCAGGCACTTTCCGGCACTCCCGGGCCATCGTCTTCAACATCGATACGGCAGCGCACCTGCCCCACCTGGTAACTGATCAGCACCCGCGACTGCGCATGGCGCATGGCATTGCTCACCAGGTTTTGCAGGGCGCGGTGCAGGTAGCGCGGCTCGGCGTCGACCCAGGCCGCATCCAGGTGCGCCGATGACAGGCATACGCCACGCGCCACCTCGATTGCCGGCCGCAGCGGCGCGAGTTCATCGATCACCTGGTCGAGCAAGGCGCTGAGGTCGACCCGCTGAAAGCTCAAGGCCGGCGAACCCTGCTCCAGGCGCGCATAGGTGAGCATCTCATCCACCAGGCCGTCGAGGTCCTGGATGTCGCTGTCCATGCCTTCCATGTATTTACGCCGGGCTTCAGGAGTGGCGGCGTCGCCGATCATCTCCAGGCCAAACCGCAGGCGCGCCACCGGGGTACGCAGCTCATGGGACACCGCGCGCACCAGTTCACGCTGGATCGCCAGCAGGCGTTGCAGGTGCTCGGCCATGCCATTGAAGGCCGCCGCCAGCCGCCCTACCGAGTCAGCACCGCGCGCCGGCACCCGCGCTTCCAGGTTGCCCTTGGCGATACGCGTAGCAGCCGCTTCGAGCCCGCGCAGGCGGCGCTCCAGCTGGCGCACCAGCAGGTACACGATCAAGCCGATCAGGGTCAGGCCAATCAATGCAATCAGCACCAGCCATTGCGCGGGGTAAGGATTCATCTGGTACAGCGGGCCGATTTCCAGGACCCACGGCGTGCCGACCATGCCGGCAAACACGCGAATTGAATCACCGCCCTTGCCCAGGGCCATCACCGTGTCGCCCTCGGCCACGCGCCGCCGCTGGTCTTCATCCATGTCGGCTTCGTCGAGCTTGAGCAGGTGCATTTCAAAGCCAAAGCCCTTGGCGTGTTTCAAGTCGGCCAGACGCTGTGGCTGCTCGGCCACCGGGAAACGCACCAGCTCATCGGCCAGCAAATAAATGGTGGCCCGGGCCAATTGCTCGCTGATCTGCTGCACTTCGCCGGTAAGCAGCAGTTGCTCTTTTTCACTGACCAGGCGCAAGACCCTGGCCGCATGGGGTCCGGTCTGCTCCACCAGGACCTGGCCCCGTTGCAGGCGGTTGCGTTGGCTCAGGTCCAACTGGGCATCGGATACTTTCTGCAACGCCAGGGGAATCCCCAGCAAGCGCTCCCATACCGCCAGGGCGCGCTGGCGCTCGATACTGCTCATCGGTTGCAGGTTGTCACCCATCAGGGCAAAGGTGCCGTGGGCCAGGCGCTCACGGTACTGGCCACTGCGCACTTCATTAAGCAGGTGCAGGGCCAGTACGCCGAGCAGGGCCACCAGGATCAGCGCCGCGCACATGCCGCCATAGATGCGCAGGAAGATCGAGTTCACGACAGCATGTCGGCGGCAGCTTCGGGGACGAACAAATAGCCTTTGCTGCGAATGGTCTTGATCAGGCGCGGGTGGATCGGGTCGTCGCCGATTTTCGGGCGGATCCGCGAGATGCGTACGTCAATGGAGCGGTCCTGGCCGTCGTAACCAATCCCGCGCAGGGCGGTGAAGATCTCTTCTCGGGACAGGATGCGCCCGGCATTGGCCACCAGTAGCCACAACAGGTCGAATTCGGCGCTGGTCAGTTCGATGCCACCGTCGTGCAACCAGGCTTCGCGCAAGGCGTTGTCCACCACCAGCGGGCCGAACTGCAGCCGGCGCTGTTTTTCCGGGGCGGCGGGCTCGGCGCTTTCGCTGCGCCGCAGCAAGGCCTGGATCCGCGCCAGCAGCAGGCGCGGGCGCACGGGTTTGCACACATAGTCGTCGGCGCCCATGTCCAGGCCCAGGACCTGGTCCATGTCGTCGGTACGTGCGGTGAGCATCAGGATCACTCCGTCGTAGCGCTCGCGCACCTTGCGGCAGATGCTCAGGCCGTCTTCGCCAGGCAGCATCAGGTCAAGAATCACCAGGTCTGGCTGCTCGGCAATGATCCGCGCCACTGCCAGGGCACCGTCGCCCTCTATGGAGACCCGCAGGCCGTTGCTTTCCAGGTAGTCACGGGTCAGCTCAGCCAGACGCTGGTCGTCCTCGACAATCAATACCTGCCAGGCTTCTTGCTCCATGCGCTACCTCAACTCTAATTATTGTAGGAGCGGGCTTGCCCGCGAAGAAACCAAGGGCGCCGCGTTCATTCAGCAAGTCAGCGTTATCGTTGACGCCCTTCGCGAGCAAGCTCGCTCCTACAGTTGTCATGTGGAGTGAGCAATATATCGCACGAATAAAGGCCGATTGTAGCCATGGCCTGACCCTGCAACACAAGCCAGGAAATGCATTCGGTGATCGTGTTTTTTTGTGATAGGGTTCGCGCCCGCAAAAATCCAACCAGGTGTTTTCAGCTTGGAATATTCGGTGACAAACGGTGCGATGCAGCAGTACTGCGGCCTACACGGCTATTCCACCTTTCATACACATTTTACCCACAGCGTTATCCACAGGTAGTGCGTTGCTAAGCCCCCCAAAACGCATTATCTTGTAGCTCGTCGCTGAAAAAACCCTACATGTAGGGTTTCAAGCGAAAAGACCAAACACAATTCAGACAAGAAACTCAAGCGCTTTCTTGCTCCTGTTTGGTTGAACTTAAACCTTTTTCGAAAGCCCAAACCGCGCACGCGGATGGCTGCTGTTTTCCAGCCCGAACGGGAGAAAGCGGTACGGGTGTTGCAGTGCAAACACTGTCACCCATCAGGAATACGGTGAAGGGCCCCGGCCCCGAACCAAAGACTTCGGCATGGAAGCGGCGCGAACAGCTCCCTTCCTCCTGTCCCGAAGTTGTTATGCCAGGCCAAGGCCTGTTGTAAGTGCTTCAGGACGGAACGGTGGGCACCGTGATGGTGCCCAAATAAATATAGAATGTGGAGACAACCCCCCATGCAAACCGACACAACTCGCGAGAACCCGCAAGGCTCCGTGCCGCAGGCCGCCGATTCGAATATGGATCTGTCCGCCACCGCGCCCGGCCAATTGCGTGTGATCAAGCGTAACGGCACTGTCGTTCCTTACACCGATGACAAAATCACCGTCGCCATCACCAAAGCGTTTCTTGCAGTTGAGGGCGGCACCGCTGCCGCTTCGTCGCGTATCCACGACACCGTTGCCCGCCTGACCGAACAAGTCACCGCGACCTTCAAGCGTCGCATGCCATCGGGCGGCACCATCCACATCGAAGAAATCCAGGACCAGGTCGAACTGGCCCTGATGCGTGCCGGCGAGCAGAAAGTGGCCCGCGACTACGTGATCTACCGCGATTCGCGCGCCAAGGAACGTGCCGTACACGCGCCGTCCGCCGAAGCCGTGCAAGCGCACCCGTCGATCCGCATCACCCTGGCGGATGGTTCGTTCGCGCCGCTGGACCTGGGCCGCCTGAACACCATCATCACCGAAGCCTGCGAAGGCCTGGAAGAAGTCGACGGCGACCTGATCCAGCGCGAAACCCTGAAGAACCTGTACGACGGCGTGGCCCTGACCGACGTCAACACCGCCCTGGTGATGACCGCCCGTACCCTGGTCGAGCGTGAGCCGAACTACTCGTTCGTGACCGCGCGCCTGCTGATGGATACCCTGCGTGCCGAAGGCCTGGGCTTCCTGAAAGTCGCCGAAAGCGCTACCCACCACGAAATGGCCGATCTGTACGCCAAGGCACTGCCGGCCTACATCGCCAAGGGTATCGAATTCGAATTGCTGAACCCGATCCTGGCCACCTTTGACCTGGAAAAACTCGGCAAGGCGATCAACCACGAGCGCGACCAGCAGTTCACCTACCTGGGCCTGCAAACCCTGTACGACCGTTACTTCATCCACAAGGACGGGATCCGCTTCGAACTGCCGCAAGTGTTCTTCATGCGCGTGGCCATGGGCCTGGCGATCGAAGAGAAGCACAAAGAAGACCGTGCGATCGAGTTCTACAACCTGCTGTCGTCCTTCGACTACATGTCGTCGACCCCGACCCTGTTCAACGCCGGCACCCTGCGTCCACAGCTGTCGAGCTGCTACCTGACCACCGTGCCGGATGACCTGTCGGGCATCTACCACGCGATCCACGACAACGCCATGCTGTCCAAATTCGCCGGCGGCCTGGGCAACGACTGGACACCGGTGCGTGCACTGGGCTCCTACATCAAGGGCACCAACGGCAAGTCCCAAGGCGTCGTACCGTTCCTCAAAGTAGTGAACGACACCGCCGTTGCGGTCAACCAGGGCGGCAAGCGCAAAGGCGCTGTATGTGCGTACCTGGAAACCTGGCACATGGACATTGAAGAGTTCATCGAGCTGCGCAAGAACACCGGTGATGATCGTCGTCGTACCCACGACATGAACACCGCCAACTGGATCCCTGACCTGTTCATGAAGCGTGTCTTCGACGACGGCCCGTGGACCCTGTTCTCGCCATCGGAAGTGCCAGACCTGCACGACCTGACCGGCAAGGCCTTCGAAGAGCGCTATGAGTACTACGAAGCCCTGTCCCAGTACCCAGGCAAGATCAAGCTGTTCAAGACCATCCAGGCCAAAGACCTGTGGCGCAAGATGCTGTCGATGCTGTTCGAAACCGGCCACCCATGGTTGACCTTCAAAGACCCATGCAACCTGCGCAGCCCGCAGCAGCACGTGGGCGTGGTTCACAGCTCGAACCTGTGCACCGAGATCACCTTGAACACCAACAAGGACGAGATCGCCGTTTGCAACCTGGGCTCGATCAACCTGCCGAACCACATCGTCAACGGCAAGCTGGACACCGCCAAGCTGGAACGCACCGTCAACACCGCCGTACGCATGCTCGATAACGTGATCGACATCAACTACTACTCGGTGCCACAGGCGCAGAACTCCAACTTCAAGCACCGTCCGGTCGGCCTGGGGATCATGGGCTTCCAGGACGCTTTGTACCTGCAGCACATTCCTTACGGTTCGGATGCTGCGGTCGAGTTCGCCGACAAGTCCATGGAAGCGGTCAGCTACTACGCGATCCAGGCTTCCTGCGACCTGGCCGACGAGCGCGGTGCCTACGAGACGTTCCAGGGTTCGCTGTGGTCCAAGGGCATCCTGCCGCTGGATTCACAACAGATCCTGATCGAGCAACGTGGCCAGAAGTACATCGACGTCGACCTGGAAGAATCCCTGGACTGGGCGCCGGTACGTGCCCGTGTGCAGAAAGGCATTCGTAACTCCAACATCATGGCCATCGCACCGACCGCGACCATCGCCAACATCACCGGCGTCTCGCAGTCGATCGAACCGACCTACCAGAACCTGTATGTGAAATCGAACCTGTCGGGCGAATTCACCGTGATCAACCCGTACCTGGTTCGCGACCTCAAAGCCCGCGGCCTGTGGGACTCGGTCATGATCAACGACCTGAAGTACTACGACGGTTCGGTGCAGCAGATCGAGCGCATCCCGCAAGAACTCAAAGAGCTCTACGCGACCGCCTTCGAAGTGGACACCAAGTGGATCGTTGACGCCGCCAGCCGTCGTCAGAAGTGGATCGACCAGGCCCAGTCCCTGAACCTGTACATCGCCGGCGCTTCGGGCAAGAAGCTGGACGTGACCTACCGCATGGCTTGGTACCGTGGCCTGAAAACCACTTACTACCTCCGTGCCCTGGCCGCGACCAGCACCGAGAAGTCGACCATCAACACCGGCAAGCTGAACGCTGTGTCCAGCGGCAACCATGGTGATGATTCGGTGCTTGCTGCGCCAGCCGGTCCGGCACCAGTGCCAAAGGCCTGCGCGATTGACGAGCCGGATTGCGAAGCTTGCCAATAAGCTAAGCCCGCCTTGGGTTTAACCTCTCAAGGCTAAAGAGCCCCCGATATGCCTAGCGTATCGGGGGCTTTTTTTGCCTGGCCTGGCTAGATCAATACGGTCGCTATACCCGACTGAGGCACGCTGCCTCGCTTCCCCCACAACTCGATGCGACCGTCGATCACGGCCATCGAATGACCATTATATTCAACCGTCCCCACCTTACTGCTTCTCAAGTCGGCATCCGTAGCCGGCCTGTAAAGCCCCTTCAGCCCCAAGCGATCCAGGCCCTCACGAGAGTGCTCACCATCGTTGAGGCTGTTCATCGCCGCCATGAAACTGTGTCCAGCCGTACCGTCGTTGTTTTCCATCTGCGCCCGCTTGGCACTCGCAGCGTACAGAACGTTGGCATCAGTCATCATCGCCGGATCATCACCCTTGAAGTGCGCGTGCGTGGCCGCTTGCCTCAACTCATCTTTGGACAAAGAAAGCTTGAAGCCGTCACGCATGGTTACGTCATAACCTGCGCTCGTCTCGTTCACCGTTTTGAAGACGTCCGTGGGCTTCTGGCCATACCGCATCATTGCGGCCTTTATCGACGAAACGGTAACGCAGTTGCCATCTGGGCCCTGGCTGAAACCACTCCAGATGTTGTTCGGTTTTTCCCCTGGCTTGCTGTTATCGGGCTTGTAGTTGAAATGCTTGGAGCCTTCGGTAACCGGCTTATTACCCATGGCCTCGGAGGGACCAAACCCTCCCGGCTTCACCCCACCACCTCCACCACCGCCACCGCCACCGCCGCCCTTGGGGGGTGGTGGAGTTACACCATCACTGGGAAACCATTCGTCCAACATCCGTTTGAGAAACTCAAGAAACTTGTCATCCGCTTCCTGAGTCAGCTTGTTAAGCGTTTCCTTGAATTTCTCATCACCCAGTTTCTGACGCAGATCATTCAACTTATCGCGCAGATCCTGAGCCGTCTGGGTCTTGCCTGCTTGCTCGGCATCAAACAGCTGACCGAGCAAGGTCTTGACCGCAGGCAATTCGCCAACAGGCCCGGCAGGAGCAGACTCCTTACGCGCAACTGCCGGTACAAAGTTAATGCGCCCAGCATCTGGCGCGGACACTCCTGCTCCCCACATACCAAGCCCTCCTCTTGATGGATGAGCCTCATGGGCTCTTGTCCAATCATTGGTGCGTCGGGGCCAAGGCGTTCCTCCTCACATTTTTCTGCGCGTAACTCAATCCACGGCGGACTCTTTTCCTGTGCCCACAAAAAAGCCCCTCCGAAGAGGGGCTTCTTGTGCAGCGCTAGCGCATCACGTCATCTGAATGATGGTCTGCATGATGGTGCTCTGGGTGGAGATGGTCTTGGCGTTCGCCTGGTAGTTGCTCTGGGCCTTGATCAGGTCCACCAGCTCATTGGTCAGGTTGACGTTGGAGTTCTCCAGGGAGTTGGCCACGATCGACCCCAGAGTCCCGGCTTCTGGTGCATCGTAGCCAGGCTGGCCCGAGGCGAAGGTTTCTTTCCAGGTGGTGCCACCGGCAGGCTGCAGGCCTTGTTCGTTGTTGAAGCTGGCCAAGGAAATCTGACCAATGGCCTTGCTTTGCTGGTTGCTGAAGGTGGCGAACAGTACGCCGCTGCCGTCGATTTTCAGCCCGGTGATTTCGCCGGTGGCGTAGCCATCGGTAATCGGCGGGTTGCGGTAGCTGGCCGAGTTGTACTGGGTGATGCTGGACATATTGATCGCAATACCACCCGGGTTGGCGGCAGCGCCGTTGTCCGGGTTCCATACGCCATTATCCATGACGCCCGGCTTCCAGTTGCTGATGGTCAGGGTGGTGTTGGATACGGTACTTGGCGGGGTGACAATCCCCTTCAACGCACCCGCGGTATCAAATGTCACCGTCGAGGCCACCGGAGCA
This sequence comes from Pseudomonas sp. FH4, assembly GCF_000510915.2. NCBI lineage: Bacteria > Pseudomonadati > Pseudomonadota > Gammaproteobacteria > Pseudomonadales > Pseudomonadaceae > Pseudomonas > Pseudomonas sp. FH4. The sequence goes on from NZ_AOHN01000023.1 coordinate 66,118, forward strand.
ACCGCGCCAGTGCCCTTGACCGGTGTACCGTCAGGATTGCGGCCATCGATCAGGGTGTAGGACTTCCAGGTGTTGGAGCCGGTTTTCACCATGTACTGCACCATCTCATGGGCGTTGCCTTGAGTGTCATACAACGTGGTGCCGTATTGCTCGGTAAACGAGGTCGCTACCGTTGGATCAAAAGGACTGGTCGCCTGGTCGATCACCGGCTTCGAAGAGTTCAGGTTGCTGGTCGAATCAACCTTGGTCGACGCTTTCGGCGGCAAGTTGGACAGGTTGATCCGCAGATCGGTCAGGCCGCTCTTGGTGATCTTGCCGTCTTCATCGGCCGCATAGCCCTGCAGGCGCGAAGTGCCGGTGTTGTTGGTGATGTAGCCATCCTTGTCCGGCTTGAACGAGCCGTTACGCGTATATTCCAGCGAACCGTCACTGCCCTTCTGCACGAAGAAGCCCCCGCCCTGGATGCCCATGTCCAGCAAGCCACCGCTGCTGGTCACTTCACCCTGGGTGAACTGCTGGGAAACGGCGGCCAGGTTGACGCCAGTACCGATGGTTTTGTTGCCAGTGCCCAACCGGGACGCCGCGTAGATATCAGCGAACTCTGCACGGGACGACTTGAAGCCGGTGGTCGCGACGTTGGCGATGTTGTTGCCGGTCACGTCCAGTTGTTTGTTGGCCGCATAGAGGCCGCTAAGGCCGATATTAAAAGACATGTTTCTCTCCTCTTGCCGTATTTAGCCGGCTCTATGTACCGATAGTCTGAATTTGCGACAGCTTGATGCTGCCCATGCCGCCAGAAAGATTGAGCAGCATTTCGCCGCCGGTCTGGCTCAAGGTCACACTGGTGACCGTGGCCGGCAGCGAGGTTTTCAGGGCAACCGAATCACCGGCATCATTCTTGGTGCTGGCCGCAAAGGTGTAGGTGCCGGAATCAAGCTTCTCGCCCGCTTCGTTCTTGCCGTCCCAGATAAAGTCCGACTTGCCGGCGCTCTGGGCGCCCAGCTCGATAGTCTTGACCAGCTTGCCGTCCTTGTCGGTGACCTTGACGGTGACGTTGCCCACCGACGAACCCACGGCGACCGAGCCGGTGAAGCTCTTGCTCGTATCGACCATGGCCTTGCCGGTTTCGATAATGACCGAGCGCCCTACCAGCGACGACGCTTGCAGTGCCTGCGACGACTTGTAGTTGCCGGTGATGGTGTTCACCGAGTCGTTCAACGTGTTGATGCCTTCCAGGCTGCTGAACTGCGCCAGTTGCGCCACGAACGCGCCGTTATCCTGGGGCGACAGCGGGTTCTGGTTCTTCAACTGCGTAACCAGCAGTTGCAGGAACGCATCCTTGCCCAGGGACTGGTTACCCGAGGCGGCCTTGGCGGTATCGGCCAGGTTGCCCTGGTTGGCCTTGGCATCCTTGACCTTGGAGTCGAACAGACTCTGGATCGTCGACTGACTCGACACATCGTTAGTGACGGACATTCTTTAGCGCCCCTTATCACTGACCCAGGGTCAGGACCTTCTGCATCATGGCTTTGGCGGTGTTCATCATTTCCGCGTTGGTCTGGAACGAGCGACTGGCGGAAATCATGTCAGCCATTTCCTCGACCACGTTGACGTTGGGGTAGTACACGTACCCCTTTTCATTCGCGGCGGGGTGATTGGGTTCGTAGCGCGCATCGAGGTTGCTCTGGTCTTCGACCACACCCAACACCTGGACGCCCTGGCCCGCAGCATCCTGATTCTGGAACAACGATTCGCTGCCACCGCTCTGAGCGCCCTGGAACATGGTGGCGAAGACCGGGTGCCGGGCACGGTAGGTCTGGTCGATGCTCGACGACACCGTTTCGGCGTTGGCAATGTTACTGGCGACCGTGTTCAGACGCGTGGTCTGGGCGCTCATGCCACTACCGGCAATATTGAAAACACTGGATAGAGACATGACTTACTCTCCGCGCAGGGCTGACATCAGCCCTTTGAATTTGCTGTTGAGCAGGGTGAAGCTGGCCTGGAAGTTCACCGAGTTCTCGGCGTAGTTCGATTGCTCCAACTGCGCATCGACCGTGTTCTGGTCGATCGACGGCTGCATCGGCGTGCGATACATCAGCGACTCGTCGCCATTGCTCAGGCCCTGCGCTTCGATATGACGGTTATTGGTCATGTTCAAGGCGAAGGAACCGTTCTTGGTCTTGTCACTCTGTGCGGCGAGCACGGCGGCAAAGTCCAGGTCCCGAGCCTTGTAGTTCGGGGTATCGGCGTTGGCGATGTTGTTAGCCAGGACTTCGGCACGCTGGGCGCGGAAGCCCAGGGCTTGTTCGTGGATACCGAGCGCTTTATCGAAGCTGATGCTCATGGCGGAGACCTTTAGGGCTGACCTGCTTTTCGTAACAGGGATATAGCAAGCGCCATGCCAGCTTTGTCAGGCCTAATAAATCAGGGGGTTAGGGAGGTATTGCCGGCGGCAATGGCGGAAAAGCGGCAAGCGCTTTCCGCGAAGCGCCAGTAAAGCGGCAACGAGCGTTGCCGCTATCCAAGGTGTGACACAAACAAATGTGGGAGCGGGCTTGCTCGCGAAGGCGGTAGATCAGTTGGTTGATACTTGACTGACACACCGCCTTCGCGAGCAAGCCCGCTCCCACACAATCCCGCTCCCACATTTTGGGTTGGACGCTATTTGGCCTGGTAGATAATGCCCGGGCTGCACTGCACCATCTGGTAATGATCCGGCAAGCCGTTCAGCGCCTCGGACGCACCGAGGAACAGATAACCACCACGCTTGAGCGTGCCATGGATGCGCAACAGGATGTCTTTCTTCACTTCAGCCGAGAAGTAGATCAAAACGTTGCGGCAAAACACGATATCGAACTTGCCGAGGCTGGCGTAGCTGTCCAGCAGGTTGAACGAGCGGAACTCCACGCGACTCTTGATCGGCGCCTTGATCGCCCAGCGGCCGGCGCCCTTGGGGTCGAAGTAACGCTGCAGGCGCTCCTGGGACAAACCGCGCCCCAGGGCCAGGCTGTCGTACTCACCGGTCTTGCAGTTGGTCAGCATGGTGCCGGACAAGTCAGTGGCAACAATTTGCACCCCGGCCTTCAACTGACCCATGTTGGTCCGCTCGAACTCATCGATGGACATCGACAGCGAATACGGTTCCTGCCCCGACGAACACGCCGCCGACCAGATGCGCAAGCGCTGGCCAGGGCTGGCCTTGATTGCCTCGGGCAAGACCTTGTTCTTGAGCACCTCAAAGGGATAGGTGTCACGAAACCACAGGGTTTCGTTGGTGGTCATGGCATCGACCACCATTTCCTTGAGCCCACTGCGCGGCTGGCCCTGGATGCGCTGCACCAGCTCGCCCAGGGACTTGATGCCCTGCTGTTCCATCAATTTGTTGAGACGGCTTGATACCAGATATTGCTTGTTTTCACCGAGCAATATGCCACAGGCTTTTTCCAGGAATACCCGGAACTGTTCGAAATCCAAATTACCCGTAGACAATGAAACCGCCTCTTAACTCGTGTGACCGCCAGGGAGAAAGCCCCTAGCCGTGATCTGCAGATTTGATCCGTTCGACGACCCGGGAGGCCAGGTCATCAGGACGGAATTTGGCCAGGAAGTCATCGGCACCGACCTTCTTGACCATTGCCTGGTTGAATACACCGGACAATGAAGTATGCAGGATGATATGCAATTTTTGCATGCGTGGGTCGTTGCGTATCTCGGCCGTGAGGGTGTAGCCGTCCATTTCCGGCATCTCGATGTCGGAAATCATCATCAGGAACTCTTCTTCCGGCTTCTTGCCTTCATCGACCAGCTTGCGCAGATAGTCCAGGGCCTGGCGACCATCATTGAGCGCCACCACCTCGACACCGACGGTCTGCAGGCAACGGGACACCTGCTTGCGCGCCACCGAGGAGTCATCCACCGTCAACACCCGCAAGGACACGGCCTTTTGCTGGGTCTGTTCATCCACGACGCCTACTGAAATATGCTCCGAAGTCGGCGCCACTTCCGCCAGGATCTTCTCCACGTCGATGATTTCCACCAACTGGTTATCGACCCGCGTCACTGCCGTGAGGTAGTGATCGCGCCCGGTGCCCTTGGGTGGTGGATGGATTTCTTCCCAGTTCATGTTGACGATACGTTCCACCGAGCGCACCAGGAAACCCTGAGTCTTGGTGTTGTATTCGGTGATGATCACAAACGGGTTTTCGCGATCCTGCAAACCCGCAGAACCGGTGGCCATCGCCAGGTCAAGAATTGGAATCGTCGCGCCACGGATGTTGGCCACGCCACACACGACCGGGTTGGACTTGGGCATTATGGTGAGCTTGGGGCATTGCAGCACCTCCCGCACCTTGAAGACGTTGATGCCATATAGCTGCTTGCCATCGAGTCGAAACAGCAACAACTCCAGGCGATTCTGCCCTACCAGCTGTGTGCGCTGGTTCACTGAATCCATTACACCCGCCATGCCCAGACTCCTACGCTACAAAACTTACGGGTACGACGCGCACCCAACACGAAACGGCACGCGCTTTGCTTTTTATTGGCCATGGACATCAAAACGACAGTTTCCCGACGCCTTCGCTCGCCACAGTACCGCAGATTACTCTGCGCCTGGATGGCGTTGGCGTTGCTTGCCTTGGGCACAGGCCATCAGGCCCGTGCCGACAACGTCACCTTGCCTGATCTGCTTATCGGCGTCACTCAAGGCTTTCTTGAGTTCACTGTAGAAGATTATCTGGCGACCACCCAGACACCGGGCCGTTATGAAATCCAGGTCAACCAGTTGGACCCACGCTTGCGCATGCCCATGTGTGACAAGGAATTGACAGGTTCCCTGGAAAGCCCGGCCCAACCCATTGGCCGTGTGACCGTGCGCGTACGCTGCGACGGCAGCTCGCCCTGGACCGTGTTCGTACCAGCTCAGGTCCGACTGTTTCGCGACGTAGTGACCGTCACCCGCCCACTCAAGCGCACCGGCATCATCGGTTTTGAAGACGTTGCCCTGCGTGAACGAGACATCAGCCAGATCAGCCAGGGCTACCTCACCTCGGTGGACCAGGCCGTGGGGCAAAAACTGACCCGACCAATGGTCACCGACCAAGTCATCACCCTGGTTCACCTGGAACAGGCTGAAGTCGTGCGCAAAGGTGACCATGTGGTGATATCCGCCAGCAGTGGCGGCCTGAACGTGAAAATGCCGGGGGAAGCCCTGGCCAATGGCGGGATGAGCGAGCAGATCCGCGTGAAAAACCTCAATTCCAAGCGCGTGATCAAAGCCCGGGTAACGGCCCCGGGCCAAGTGGAGGTCGCGCTATAGATCACTGGCGTGGGACGCTGGCTTTTCCTACACTGTGCACACGATGTCGCTGTGCATAGGTTTATTGTCGATCGAGCCTAAAGTTTGTCCGGGTATGGCCGAAAACATGGCAAGCGTCCAAATACCCAGAGGTTTTTTAACATGGTCATTGATTTCAGCCGATTGAATAACGCCCAGCCAACGCCCGGCGGCACGCGCACCAGCGCGGCCAAGGACAGCGTTGAAGCCAAGGCCCCGGCGCTGCCCGCCAAGGCAGAACAAACCGCATCGACCCAAAGTGGCGAATCGGTGCATTTGAGCAATGAGGCTCAACAGTTGCAGAAGATCACGGACTCGCTGCGCGATCAGCCGGTTGTCAATAAAGCCCGTGTGGCCGAGTTGAAGCAGGCGATTGCCGATGGCAGCTATCAGATCGACAACGACCGTTTAGCCAGCAAAATCATCAAAGCCGAGCGCTAGGCAAAGGCCTGCGCCGGGCTTTTGGACGCTTAAAACCCAAGGCCAGCCATGCACGACGAAAATCTGCTGCAACTGATCACTGAAGACCTGGCTCCCGCGCAACACCTGCTGGAGCTGCTTCAAGACGAATTCGTGGCCCTGTGCGGGCGCGACATGCGCCTGCTGGAAGACATCCTGGCACGCAAGCAATCGCTGATCATCCTGCTTGAACAACACGGCCAGAAACGCAGCCAGATCCTGCTCAGCCTGGGCCTGCCCGCCGACCACAGCGGCCTGGAGCAGTTGGCCAGCCATTCTTCGGTCGGTGACCAGTTGCTGGCCCAGAGCACCGCGCTCAATCAGTTGCTGATCAACTGCCAAGAGGCCAATGTACTCAACGGCCAGTCGATCCAACTGCAACAAGCTACCACCGCCAACCAGTTGCGCATCCTGCATGGCGGCGAACCTCCAGCACTGTACAACGCCCAGGGTTCCACTTCCCGGCTGGTCAAGCCCAGCACCCTCAGCCAAGCCTGACGCCGGTTTATCGCGCGCCCTATCAAGGCGCGCCACATGCTGGCAAAATGCCGGTTCTTGCGTGTAGTCGTATTTTGTCTGGAGATGGAAGAGCCGTGTTCAACACCCTTAGCGCGGAAGATGCTCCGCAGCCACCCAAGGTCCTTACCACACCTCTGGAAATTGCCGGCACCTTGCGGCTGCTGCAAGAGAGCCACGACCCCCTGATCATCACCTTCCACGAACGCAACCAGCGCTTCCAGAGCTACCTGGTGGATGTCGACAAGGACAGCAAGACGCTGAGCCTGGACGAGATGATTCCACCCGAAGGTGAACGCTACCTGGAGAATGGCGAAGCCTTTCGCATCGAAGGCTTTCACGAAGGCGTGCGCGTGGCCTGGGAGAGCAATGGCGCCCTGACCATCGGCGCCCTGGACGGCCACCGCATCTACAAGGGCAGCCTGCCTGAAGAAGTGGTCTACCATCAGCGCCGCAACGCCTTTCGTGCGGCGCTGAAACTGGCGCAACTGGTGAATATCGAAATGGGCGGCGATAAACTCAAGGCGCCTATCAGCGGCAAGTTGCTGGATATTTCCGCCACCGGCTGCAAGTTGCGTTTTGAAGGTGACATCTCCGAGCGCCTGCAACTGGGCCAGGTCTATGACCGCTTTATCGCCGCCCTGCCCTTCGGCAGCATGACCACCGCGGTGGAGTTGCGTTACCTGCACTTCGAAGAAAAGATCAACACCACCTTTGCCGGTGTGCGCTTCCACAACATGAGTGGCCTGGTGCAGCGCCAAGTCGAGCGTTTTGTCTACCAACTGCAGCGCGAGGCGCGACGGTTCGATAAAGACGACGACATGTAAGCGCCAAACGCGCGGCACAAAAAAACGGGCAGTTCCTTGGGGAACTGCCCGTTTTTTTTTGTTTCAGGGACGGGCCCGGCTCAGGTCATGCGGATGATCATCCGGGTCGGGATGCTCCGGCGGCTCGGATTCAGATTGTGGCTCTACCTCAGGCTCAGCTTCGGGCGCAGGTTCAGGCACGGTCGTTTGCATCTGGTCCTGGACCACCTGCTCATCTACACGCGGGTCGAGGGCCGCCACCAATGGTGAACTGGACATACTGTCGGGCATCGCCACGTGATGCAGCGGCGCGTCGTCCACCTGATGCAGGTTGGTCACAGCCTTGGGGCGAATGCGCCAGACCAGGATCAATGCGCACAAGCTGAAGAACGCATAGAGCATCTGGTTGCCAAACAGCTTCATCACCACACCAGCCAGCAACGGCCCGATACTCGCGCCCACCCCATAGGTCACCAGCAACATCGCAGTGAGCGACACCCGGCGATCACCCTCGACGTGGTCGTTGGAAAAAGCCACGGCCAACGGATAGAGACAGAACTGCACCAGCGAGCACAGGAAGCCGGCCACAAACAGCACTTCCAGCGGCACCCGGGTCATGATCGCCAGCGGCAATGCCGCCACGGCCAGGCACAGGGCAAAACAGCGAATCAGCAACGCCCGGTCATAGCGATCCGACAGCCAGCCCAATGGCCATTGCACCAACAGGCCAGCAAAAATGCAGCTACCCATGAACAGACCGACCTGCTCGGTACTCAACCCCTGCTGGGCCGCGTACAACGGCGCCAGGCCGTAGAAGGAACCCACAATCAGGCCAGCACCCAACACCGTACTCAGGGATTGCGGTACCCGCTTGATAAAGAAGCGCGGCTCCATGGGCGCCGGATGCAACGGCGCGGGGTGAATACGCCGGGTCATGGCGACTGGCACCAGGCACAGGGCAAAACACAACGCCACCAGCATCAGCAGCTCAAGCCCCAACTGAGGATGCATGACCAGAATCAACTGGCCCAGCACCAGCCCCAGGTAGGACGCGATCATGTAACCGCTGAAGACCACGCCGCGCTGCTTGGCATCCGCCTGCTCGTTAAGCCAGCTCTCGATAACCATGTATTGGCACATCATGCCCAGGCCGACGATGATCCGCAGCACGATCCAGGCCGGCAGCCAATCCACCAGGCCATGCCCCAGCACCGCGGCACCGACAATCCCGGCACAGGTGGCGTAGGCCCGGATATGCCCCACGCGGGCGATCAGGCGATGCCCGATCTTGCCCCCCAGCACCAGGCCAAAATAGTTGGCCGCCATCAGCGCACCGACCCACAGGCTGTCGACATTATCAGCCGCCAGGCGCAAGGCCAGGTAAGTACTGAGCAGGCCGGAGCCGATCAGCATCATCAAGGAGGCGAAATAAAGGGCTCGAAAAGATTTCCAGATCTGGCGCATCGGCGGTCCGAGCGGCTCCTTGCGGTGGGTGTCAGGCTATTCACACTAGCCTGAGGACAAAGCGTCGTTAAACCCAGGCACCCAACGACACAGGCACCCGGGGGTATTTTGATCCGACAAACAGGAAAACCTCGGGATCTTCGAAGCATGCAGCCTTCGATGAACTCGACACCCAACAGTTCCTTCGCCTGCAAGCGAGTGTCTGACGCACTCCGACAAGGGACAGATACAGGTCCTGACAATATATCTCGCCAGCCAGCCCGAAAGCACTGGCCAAACGGCCAAGAAAACAGCCACCCATAAAAAAACCCCGCCAGAACATTCTGATCGGGGTTTTTCAACATCTCGGTCGGGGTGGAGACGAGACTGCAAATGGTGTCCCAGGGCCGGTTCGAACGGCCAACCTTCCCCTTAGGAGGGGGATGCTCTATCCAATTGAGCTACTGGGACTAATGACAGGCACGCAGCCAAGTGGCGTTGCGACGGACGGCGTGCATGTTAACGGCCGAGGTGAGTTTTGTCATGTCGTCCGTCAGCTTTTTAGGCGTAAGCCCTCTTCCCGCCCCGCCAGCGATAAGCCTTCGTCCACAGGTCTGACACCCTATCGTGCAAAATGCATCAGTGCGAAATACCATCATTGCATATTGCAATGAGCCATACTTTTGAGATCAACCTAAGTATTTGTTTTTAAAGTACTTTACTCAAAATACTAGCTGGCACGATGACTGCACTCTTATGCTTATAACACTGTCCTGCCAATGAACACGGGGAAACACCCATGAACAGTACACTCCTGATCCTCAACGCCCTGGCCTTGGCCGTGCTGGTGACGTTCCACTTCCAACCCAGCAACGACAGTGATACTGCACAGTTCAGCCACACGGGCAGCCACCAGACCCAGCAACGACCTCAACTGGCCGTCATGACAGCCAACGGCCAACCCTCGGTTCAACTGACACAGGATGCACAGGCTGCCGGTTCTTCTGAACACTTGATTTTCTAAGCGAACCCATCATGACCAAGCCCGCCTGGCTGTTTCTCATCCTGACCCTTTCCACGGGCATCCTGGGGCTCAATACCTCATCGACCGACTGGCAAGCCCTTTGCCTGGGCGCCTGCGCTGTATTTGCAACCGCGCTGGCGATAGCCGTGATCGTCGGACGCCGCTTCAAATTCGACCCCGTCCTGCGCTGAACACCCGCGACGACAGATTGACACCCTGCCAATATTCCCTCGACCTTATGTCGCCTCGGCTCGCAAATCGGCCATTTGCCACTAGTCTTAAAATTAAGGGCAAAAGGCCATATTGCTATAGGATGTGCGCCCGAAACCCCTCTTGCATCGAGAGCCTGCGGGCTGACCAACAACCAGATTACCCCGCAGAAAAGTTTTCCAACCAGTCCGCAAATTTGAAAATGAGTACTGGCATAACGCCTGTAGGAAGTTCAATATTTGTCACAGAATTGACGCCAAGTAACTGGCAAATTTGAGGCATGATGCGGCCTCTTTGCAATTCAGGTTGAACATTTGTCCGCAAGCCTTGTCCTAACACACATCTTGCGGCCAATTCCAAAAACCGCTCCCCTGAACTAACCGGTTAAATATATGCGCCCATTGAAACAGGCAATTTATTCCAGCCGTACGGCTGACAAGTTCGTCGTACGTCTGCCAGACGGAATGCGGGAACGCATTGCCGAGGTGGCTCGCAATCATCACCGCAGCATGAACTCTGAAATCATCGCGCGCATGGAGCAAAGCCTTATTCAGGAAGGCGCGCTGGGTGACGAACTGAGCATGCGCATGGACAGCCCGGAGCTGTCACTGCACGAGCGCGAGCTGCTGCAGCGGTTTCGCCAACTGTCCCACCGTCAGCAAAATGCGCTTGTGTCGCTGATTGCCCATGACGTTGAGGCAGCTGCAGAAGCCGAATAATCGGCAACTGAAAGCTGAAGCCAGCCTTGCGCTGGCTTTTTTTTGCCTGGAATGTAGGAGCGAGCCTGCTCGCGAAAAACTCAAGGGCACCGATTTTCTATTGGTGCCCCGCGTTATCGTCAACGCTTTTCGCGAGCAAGGGGAAGCGAGCCGCAGATCAGAGCAGGAAGATCGTCGCCAGCCCCAGGAAGATGAAGAAACCACCACTGTCGGTCATGGCCGTGATCATCACACTGGCGCCCATCGCCGGGTCGCGCCCAAGTCGCGCCAGGGTCATGGGGATCAATACCCCCATCAACGCCGCCAGCAACAGGTTGAGGGTCATGGCCGCCGTCATCACCACGCCCAGGGACCAACTGCCATACAGCAGGTAGGCCACTATGCCGATGACACCCCCCCACACCAGACCATTGATCAGGCCCACCGCCAATTCCTTGCGCATCAGGCGCGAGGTATTACCCGTACTCACCTGATCCAGGGCCATCGCCCGCACGATCATGGTGATGGTCTGGTTACCCGAGTTGCCACCAATACCGGCCACGATAGGCATCAGCGCTGCCAGCGCCACCAACTTCTCGATAGAACCTTCAAACAGGCCGATCACCCGCGATGCAATGAACGCAGTGACCAGGTTGACCGCCAGCCACGCCCAACGGTTGCTCAGGGATCGCCAGACTGACGCAAAAATATCTTCCTCTTCACGCAGACCCGCCATGTTGAGGACTTCGTTTTCGCTTTCTTCACGGATCAGGTCGACCATCTCGTCGATGGTCAAACGGCCAATAAGCTTGCCGTTCTTGTCGACCACCGGGGCCGAGATCAAGTCATAACGCTCAAATGCCTGGGCGGCATCGTAGGCGTCTTCATCAGGATGAAAGCTCACCGGGTCGCTGGCCATGACCTCGGCGACCTGTTTGTCCGGATCATTGACCAGCAGACGCTTGATCGGCAGCACGCCCTTGAGGATGCCCTCGTAGTCGACCACAAACAGCTTGTCGGTGTGCCCCGGCAGCTCCTTGAGGCGCCGCAGGTAACGCAGAACCACTTCCAGGCTGACATCCTCACGGATGGTCACCATTTCGAAGTCCATCAGCGCACCGACCTGCTCCTCGTCATAGGACAACGCGGAGCGCACTCGCTCACGCTGCTGGCCGTCGAGGGTCTCCATCAGCTCATGGACAACATCACGGGGCAGTTCAGGGGCCAGGTCGGCCAGTTCGTCGGCGTCCATCTCCTTGGCCGCAGCCAGGAGCTCGTGATCGTCCATGTCGGCGATCAGGGTTTCACGCACCGAGTCGGATACTTCGAGGAGGATGTCGCCATCGCGATCAGCCTTGACCAACTGCCAAAGCGTCAGACGATCGTCCAGCGGCAGGGCTTCAAGGATGTAGGCAACGTCGGCAGAGTGCAGGTCATCGAGCTTGCGCTGCAATTCGACGAGATTCTGCCGATGGACCAGGTTCTCGACCCGGTCTTGATGAGGGCCTTCCTGGCGATGGGTCAGATCTTCGACCACACGCTGGCGATGCAGCAGCTCGACAACTTGCGCCAGGCGATCCTGCAGGCTTTCTTGTGTTTTCTTTACTTCTACTTCGGTCATAGGCGAACTCCACTCCCAGCAGCGGGGCACGCCGGAAGGATCAATCAGTCAATTCATGATTGGTAAAGCGGGGTACTGAGTAACTACTGGGTAAGTCCATGGAGGTATTCCACAAGCCCCGGCGGGGCTGACGGGCGCAATGATACACGCCCGGCCGCTTCAAACGTTAAAAAACTGGAAAGAACAAGTGCTTGCGCCACAAAGCTGAGTATTGGCCGCACGTATGAAACTGCGACGACACCGACAGAAAAGAAAACACATGGGCGAGAGAAAAACATACCAAGCCGAGATAAATCCTACAGAACAATGCCTGCCCGACAGCTCGAAAACAAAAACCCCAGACGGCAAAAAGCCCGCACTAGGCGGGCTTTTTGTTTGTATGGTGCACTCGACAGGATTCGAACCTGTGACCGCTCGGTTCGTAGCCGAGTACTCTATCCAGCTGAGCTACGAGTGCAGATTGTGTTTTTAGACCAGATCACAACTGGTTGGAGCCAAGCTACCTGCATCGCTGCAACTAACTCTTAAATGGTGCACTCGACAGGATTCGAACCTGTGACCGCTCGGTTCGTAGCCGAGTACTCTATCCAGCTGAGCTACGAGTGCATTTGTTGCCGCGCATTATAGGCCGTTCAATCTCTATGTAAAGCTATTTTTTCGTTTAATTTCAACAACTTAGCGAAAAAACCAGATTGCAACGTACTAAGCAAATAATGGCGGAGAACGGGGGATTCGAACCCCCGACACCCTTTTGAGGTGTACTCCCTTAGCAGGGGAGCGCCTTCGGCCACTCGGCCAGCTCTCCGCAACACGGGGCGTATATTAACCAGCTTCTTCCCCGTTTGCAAACATAAAAAACGATAAAAATTAATGGCTTGGTTCGTCGTCCTTCTCTTTCTTGATCCGCAAGTAGATTTCCTCACGGTGGACAGCCACCTCTTTGGGGGCATTGACCCCAATCCGTACTTGATTGCCTTTGACGCCGAGCACGGTCACGGTGATTTCGCCATCACCAATAATCAGGCTTTCTGCGCATCGGCGAGTCAGAATCAGCATACCTTTCTCCTCACGCATTTCATTTCGGGAACAACAGTCTGCAAAAAAAGGCCTTGAGCCCATAACCCTGCGGCCATGGCCCTGCATGCCTAAGTATTGTCGAGCACGGGCAAAAGAACAGGCCTGCGCCCTCGCCCGACAAAAAAGAAAGGCGCGGGTCAACCGCGCCTTTCTGGCAACGCGTTACTCGCCCTGTCGGGCCGGCGCGTCCAGTTCGAAAGCGGTGTGCAATGCACGCACAGCCAGCTCCAGGTACTTCTCTTCGATCACCACCGACACCTTGATCTCCGAAGTGGAGATCATCTGGATATTGATGGTTTCCTTGGCCAGGGACTCGAACATGCGGCTGGCAACACCCGCATGGGAGCGCATGCCAACACCGACGATCGATACCTTGGCGATCTTGGTGTCACCCACCACTTCACGGGCACCGATCTCTTTCGCGGTGTTCTGCAGGATACGTTCCGCCGCGTCGTACTCATTGCGGTGCACGGTGAAGGTGAAGTCGGTGGTGTTATCGTGCGCAACGTTCTGCACGATCATGTCGACTTCGATATTCGCGGCACTGATCGGGCCGAGGATCTTGAAGGCCACGCCCGGGGTGTCTGGCACGCCACGGATGGTCAGCTTGGCTTCATCGCGATTAAAGGCGATGCCGGAAATGATCGGCTGTTCCATGGATTCCTCTTCATCAATAGTAATGAGGGTGCCCGGACCCTCTTTGAAGCTGTGCAATACGCGCAGCGGTACGTTGTACTTGCCGGCGAACTCCACCGCACGAATCTGCAACACCTTGGACCCGAGGCTGGCCATTTCCAGCATCTCTTCGAAGGTGATCTTGTCCAGGCGCTGGGCCACGGACACGACGCGCGGATCGGTGGTATAGACGCCATCAACATCCGTGTAGATCTGGCATTCGTCAGCCTTCAGGGCTGCCGCCAGCGCCACACCGGTGGTGTCGGAGCCACCACGCCCCAGTGTCGTGATGTTGCCTTGCTCATCAACACCCTGGAAACCGGCGACAACCACCACGCGACCGGCCTTCAGGTCGGCACGAATCTTCTGGTCGTCAATCTGCAGGATGCGCGCTTTATTGTGCGCGCTGTCCGTCAGGATCCGCACCTGGGTGCCGGTATAGGACACAGCAGGCACGCCACGCTTGTTCAGCGCCATGGCCAACAGGGCAATCGTTACCTGCTCACCGGTGGAAACGATCACATCCAGTTCACGCGGAACCGGTTGCTGGTCGCCACTGATTTGCTTGGCCAGGTCGATCAGGCGATTGGTCTCGCCGCTCATGGCCGACAGCACCACTACCAGGTCGTCGCCGGCATCGCGGAATTTCTTAACCTTGTCGGCGACCTGCTCGATTCTTTCGACAGAGCCGACCGAGGTGCCTCCAAATTTCTGTACGATCAAAGCCATTTCTAAGCCGCCTCAGCCCGTAAAGGGGCGCCCAATAAACAAATCTTCCAGCACCTCAGCAAGCCCATGACTAGACCATGGGCTCATTAACAGCGCCTTAAATGCCGGCCTCGACAAACGGCACGGTCAGGGCCAGGGCCGCGTCCAGGGCACCAGCGTCAACACCACCGCCTTGCGCCATGTCCGGACGACCACCGCCCTTCCCGCCCACTGCCGCGGCGGCTTGTTTCATCAAATCACCGGCCTTGAGTTGGCCAGTCAGGTCTTTGGTTACACCGGCAACCAATACGACCTTTTCCTCATGGACACTGCCGAGCAGGATCACTGCGCGGCCGAGCTTGTTCTTCAACTGATCGACCAAGGCCAGCAACGCCTTGCCGTCCTGACCATCCAGGCGTACGGCCAAAACCTTCACGCCCTTGATGTCCAGTGCCGAGGCCGACAAGTCGTCGCCCGCCGCACTGGCTGCCTTGGCTTGCAATTGCTCCAGCTGTTTTTCCAGCTGGCGGTTGCGTTCCAGTACGCCAGAGAGCTTGTCGATCAGGTTGTCACGGCTGCCCTTGACCAGGGTCGCCGCTTCCTTGAGTTGTTCTTCGGCTGCATTGAGATAGGCCAGGGCCGCAGCGCCGGTCACCGCCTCGATACGCCGTACACCGGAGGCCACGCCGCCTTCGCTGATGATTTTCAGCAGGCCGATGTCGCCGGTGCGCTTGGCATGGATACCACCGCACAGCTCTACGGAGAAGCTGCCGCCCATGCTCAGTACACGCACGTTGTCGCCGTATTTCTCGCCGAACAGCGCCATCGCGCCTTTGGCCTTGGCGGTTTCGATGTCGGTTTCTTCGGTTTCCACCGGGGTGTTCTTGCGAATCTCGGCGTTGACGATGTCTTCCAGGGCCTTGATCTGCTCAGGCTTGATCGCTTCAAAGTGGCTGAAGTCGAAGCGCAGGCGCTGGCTGTCGACCAACGAACCCTTCTGCTGGACGTGCTCGCCCAATACCTGGCGCAATGCTGCGTGCAGCAAGTGGGTGGCCGAGTGGTTCAACGCGGTGGCATGACGCACATTGGCATCAACCTGCGCGTCCACCGGCGCACCAACGATGAGGCTGCCCAGCACCAGCACGCCGTGGTGCAGGAATGCCCCGCCGGTCTTGGTGGTGTCGCGCACGTCAAAGCGGCCGGACGTCGAGCTCAAGAAGCCACAGTCGCCGACCTGGCCACCGGATTCGGCGTAGAACGGCGTCTGGTCCAGAACCACTACGCCCTCTTCACCTTCGCTCAACACGTCGACCGACTTGCCGTCCTTGTAGATGGCAACGACTTTGGCCGCACCGGCGGTGGCGTTGTAACCGGTAAACTCGGTGGCCACGTCAACCTTGACCAGAGTGTTGTAGTCCAGGCCAAACGAACTGGCGGAACGCGCACGCACGCGCTGGGCTTGCATCTCACGCTCGAAACCAGCCTCATCGATGGTCAGCTCGCGCTCACGGGCGATGTCGGCGGTCAGGTCCATCGGGAAGCCGTAGGTGTCGTACAGCTTGAACACGACATCGCCCGGCACCACAGTGCCTTTGAGCTCAGCCAAATCCTGCTCCAGAATTTTCAGGCCG
Source organism: Pseudomonas sp. FH4 (assembly GCF_000510915.2). Taxonomy (NCBI): domain Bacteria; kingdom Pseudomonadati; phylum Pseudomonadota; class Gammaproteobacteria; order Pseudomonadales; family Pseudomonadaceae; genus Pseudomonas; species Pseudomonas sp. FH4. Next base: position 82,324 of record NZ_AOHN01000023.1, read on the forward strand.
TGTTCCAGGGTCTTGGAGAACTGCTCTTCCTCAGCCTTGAGCACGCGCTCGATGTTGTCCTGCTGCTGCTTGAGTTCCGGGAAGGCTTCGCCCATCTCGGCAACCAATGCGGCCACGATCTTGTAGAAGAAGCTGCCAGTGGCGCCCAGCTTGTTACCGTGGCGGCAGGCGCGACGGATGATGCGACGCAGCACATAGCCACGACCTTCGTTCGACGGCAGCACACCGTCGGCGATCAGGAAGCCGCAGGAGCGGATATGGTCCGACACCACCTTGAGCGAAGACTGGCTTTCGTTGGCGCAACCAATGGCCGCCGCTGAAGCGCTGAGCAGGTTCTTGAACAGGTCGATTTCGTAGTTGGAGTGAACGTGCTGCATCACCGCACTGATCCGCTCCAGGCCCATGCCGGTGTCGACCGACGGCGCTGGCAACGGATGCAACACGCCATCGGCGGTGCGGTTGAACTGCATGAACACGTTGTTCCAGATTTCGATGTAGCGGTCGCCGTCTTCCTCTGGCGAACCCGGCGGGCCACCCCAGATGTCGGCGCCGTGATCGTAGAAAATCTCGGTGCAAGGGCCGCACGGGCCGGTATCGCCCATGGTCCAGAAGTTATCGGAAGCGTACGGCGCGCCCTTGTTGTCGCCAATGCGGATCATGCGCTCGACCGGCACGCCAATCTGCTGGGTCCAGATGTCGTAGGCTTCGTCATCGGTGGCATAGACCGTCACCCAGAGTTTTTCCTTGGGCAGTTGCAACACGCCGGTGAGGAAGGTCCAGGCAAAGGTAATGGCATCGCGCTTGAAGTAATCGCCGAAACTGAAGTTACCCAGCATTTCGAAAAAGGTGTGGTGGCGAGCGGTGTAGCCCACGTTTTCCAGGTCGCTGTTCTTACCGCCGGCCCGCACGCACTTCTGGCTGCTGGTAGCACGGGTGTAGGCGCGTTTTTCCTGGCCCAGGAAGCAGTCCTTGAACTGGTTCATCCCCGCGTTGGTGAACAGCAGGGTTGGGTCATTGCCTGGGATCAAAGAGCTGGAGGAGACACGGGTGTGACCTTGCTCTTCGAAGAAGCGAAGGAAGGCTTCACGGATTTCTGCGCTTTTCATTAGGTTCTTCCACGGAGGCTGCGGCCAAAGGCCAGTGCGCAACATCATCAGACGGAGCGACGGCAAAGGGCCGCATTATATCGGCCCTTTGCCCGTGGTACAGCGTGTTTATACGATAGAAACAGTCAATTAGACGGCCAGCACTGTCATTTCCGGGAAAACTCGACAAATGTCGCCAACACTTGTTCGATCTGTGCCCGGCTGACGTCCAGATGCGTGACCATGCGCAGGCGCGACGCAGCACTCAACTTGATCCCGCGCTCCTCGGCAAAGGCCTTCAGGGCCTGGGCCTGCTCGCCGATCTGCACGTAGACCATGTTGGTCTGTACCGGCTCCACGCTATAGCCGGCCTTGCGCAGTTCGTCGCCCAGCCACAGCGCATTGGCGTGGTCTTCGGCCAGGCGCGCCACCTGATGGTCCAGGGCATACAGCCCCGCCGCCGCCAGCGAGCCCGCCTGGCGCATGCCACCGCCGACCATCTTGCGCAAACGACGGGCCTTGGCGATCAACGCACTGGAGCCACACAGCACCGAGCCAATCGGCGCGCCAAGGCCCTTGGACAGGCATACCGAGACCGAATCGAAGTGCTGGGTGATCTCCCGAGCATCGACACCCAGCTTGACCGCTGCGTTGTACAGCCGCGCGCCATCCAGGTGCAGGGCCAGGCCATGCTCACGGGTAAACGCGCGTGCGGCAGCCAGGTAGCTCATGGGCAGCACTTTGCCCTGCATGGTGTTTTCCAGGGCCAACAACCGGGTGCGGGCGAAGTGGAAGTCATCCGGTTTGATCGCTTCTGCGACCTGGGCCAGGTCCAGCGAACCATCGGCCTGGACTTCCAGGGGCTGCGGCTGGATCGAGCCCAGCACCGCCGCGCCGCCGCCTTCGTATTTGTAGGTGTGGGCCTGCTGGCCGACGATGTATTCCTCGCCCCGCTCGCAGTGAGCCATCAACGCGAGCAGGTTGCTCATGGTGCCGGTAGGCACGAACAGCGCGGCGGCAAAGCCCAGGCGCTTGGCCAGTTCGGCTTCCAGGTGGTTGACGCTGGGGTCTTCACCGTAGACATCATCACCGCTCGGTGCAGCGGCCATGGCAGCTCGCATGCCAGGGGTGGGTTGGGTCACGGTGTCACTACGAAGATCAATAACAGACATCAAGTGTGCCTCTGCGAGTGGGGGATTCCCTGTTGTAACCGATTACTGCGGGCATCTGCCGAAAATATCAAGGCGAAAACCCATTTACTGTAGGAGCGAGCTTGCTCTCGAAAAACCTTAACGATGACGCGTACATGCCGAATGAACGTGCTGCCCTCGGATTCTTCGCGAGCAAGCTCGCCCCTGCAATCGAGATGCATGTCCAGCGATACACATCGATTTTGACTATCAAAAACGTAGCTATGCAGTTTTTCGAAATGTATGGTAAAAACTCTCCGCCGCCAGGGTTCTGGTGGCAACGTTCTCAGGGCGGGGTGCAATTCCCCACCGGCGGTAATTGCGCGCAATGCGCATAGCCCGCGAGCGCTTGGCGCCTCGAACTGCTCACGCAGGACGGCGCCAAGGTCAGCAGACCCGGTGTGATCCCGGGGCCGACGGTCATAGTCCGGATGAAGAGAGAACGGGATTGGCGCCTAAGGGCCGTGCGCGAGAAGTCATGCCTGGCATGATCGATTCAGCCGTACCCTTAAATCCCATTCGATTCATAACGCCCTGTTTTTTTCATAAACAGGAGTCAGAACATGCAACCCACCGCAATCGACAGCAAGAGCAAAAACCACCACGGTGAGCGCGTCGCGTTTATCCAGGCTTGCTGGCACAAAGATATTGTTGATCAAAGCCGTAAAGGCTTCCTCGCAGAAATGATCGCCCAGGGCTACCAGGAGTCGGATATCGATTTCTTTGAAGTCGGCGGCGCCTTTGAAATGCCCCTGCACGCCAAGCTGCTGGCCAAGTCCGGCCGTTACGCCGGTATCGTCGCGGCTGCCCTGGTGGTGGACGGCGGGATCTATCGCCATGAGTTCGTCGCGCAATCGGTGGTCAGCGGCCTGATGCAGGTGCAGCTGGAAACCGAAGTACCGGTGTTCTCCGTGTCCCTCACCCCGCACCACTTCCACGCAGGCAGCGAGCACCACAACTTCTTCTTTGAGCACTTTGTGCACAAGGGCAAGGAAGCTGCACAGACCTGTGCCGATACCCTGCACAAGATCCGTGCGATCCGCCGCAATGAGCCGCGGGCGGTAGCGGTTTAAGCGACACTGCAAAGCAAATGTGGGAGCGGGCTTGCTCGCTCCCACATTCGACCGAGTTAGTCTCGGGATTCAGGCCAGGCCAACATCCGTGGTTGGCACAATCAGGATCCCTGCCCGCAAGCCATTCTTGACCTTGGGGTTGGGGAAAATGATGCGTGCGCCCTCCTCTTCGATCACCCAGCGGGTCTTGGCGATGTCTTCCGCCAGCAGATAGCCCTTCTCCAGCTGCGAAAAATTCTCCACATCCGCCGGCAGGTGCAGGGTGAAGGCGTCGCTGTGCTTGATGATTTCCCGGGCCACGCTGAACAACTTCAGACCGTCCAGGCCCTCGGTCGCCGGCTCGTTGCCTTCAATGATCTGCTTGAGGCGGGTTTCCAGGCGCGAGACGTCCACGCCCTGGTTCTGCCCGAATGGCCGGGCCTTGCCCAACTCCAGGGTGAACGACTCGGCACCCAACTGTTCGTAGGTAAAAGCCGTGAAGGTGATGGAGGTCTTGTTCTGCAACAGCACCGCTTCCATCCCCGCCGCCCGCAGACGGGCCAGTTCGGCGCGGGAGTGCTGGCGCCCTTCCTTGAAAGGGTACAGGGCGAACTGCTCGATCTTCGAGCCACGAATCGCCGTATGCAGGTCGTAGTGCAAACGACTCCGCTCAGGCACGCTGAAGAAGGTACGCGCCAACTGTTCAAGCTCGGCCGCGCGCATCGCTTCCGGGCCGATGCTTTGTTCGTGACGGCCATTGAACAGCCGGTTGACGTCCTGTTCGAGGTAACGCTCGCCGCGACGCATGGCCTCGGGGTTGCCGAACAGGAACAGAATACGGGTGCGGGGCTTGATCTCCCCACGGGCAATGCCATGCAGCAAGCGGTCGGCCAATTCGATCGGCGCGGTTTCGTTGCCATGGATACCGGACGACAGCAGCACATCGGCGCCGTTGTCCCGGGCTTGCGCAGGCCGCACTTCAAGTGCGCCCTCACTGAGCCAGCGCATCTGCACGCCGTCGACAGTCAGTTGAATTTTTTGCGCCGGTTCGCGACCGGCGAGGGTCAGTTCAAGCAGTTTGCCGAGGGCGAGCATAAAGCAGCTTCCTTAGTGGTTGCAGCCTGGGCCGTGGACGTGATCGTCGTCATCACCTTCAACGTCGGCCGGTTCCATTTCCAGTTGCAGGCTCATCAGGTTGGTGGCCAGGGGGCGCATCAGCAGGTTGGCGTATTCGGCGTCACCTTCTTCCACGTCCACGCCGATCAGCAGTTGACCGCGGCCGTCGTGCTGGATCCAGATTTCCTTGCCCTGCCACACCACCGCGACGCGGGTGCAGGAAGTTTCCAGCTGGGTGCCGTCGGTGTCTTCAAGGATCAGCTTCAGGGTATCGGTGGTCATATAGAGGTCTCAGCCGTGTGGCGTTAATTGATCTGGAAAGGATAAACCGAGCCCAGTTTAAGGATTTGCGTCAGGTCATCCAATGCCGTACGGCACTCAAGCAGTAACTGCGGGTCAGCCAGGTCGGTTTCGCGCAGGCTGTCGCGGTAGTGCTTGCCGACCCATTGGGTCAACGTTTCGTACAGCGGTGCTGTCATGATAACCCCTGGATTGACCGCCGCCAGTTCGGTTTCCTTCAACGCCACGCGCAGGCGCAGGCATGCCGGGCCACCGCCGTTCTGCATGCTTTGCTTGAGGTTGAAGACTTTCACTTCAGCGATCGGTCCGCCAGAGCTGGTCAGGCCTTGCAGGTACTGCCAGACGCGCTCGTTGTTGCGGCACTCCTCGGGCACGATCAACAGCATCGAACCGTCTACGCGGGTCAGCAACTGGCTGTTGAACAGGTAGGAACGCACCGCGTCTTCCACGCTGACCAGGGCCCGTGGCACGCAGATCGCCTGGAAGTTGCCGCCGACCTGGCCCAGCTTGGCCTGCAGCTCGGCGAGCATCTGCTCGGTATTGAGGAACGCATCCTCGTGATAGAACAGCACTTCGCCGTTGCCCACCGCGATCACATCGTTGTGGAACACTCCAGCGTCGATCACGGCCGGGTTCTGCTGAACGTAGACCACCCCGCCATCCTGCAGGCCGTGCAAGCGCGCAACGGCCTGGGACGCTTCGAGAGTCTGGCGCGCCGGGTACTTTTGTGGCGCCGGGTAACGGGTGTCGAACGCACTGCGGCCGAACACGAAAAACTCTACGCCCGCCTCGCCATATTCGCGGCAAAAACGCGTGTGGTTGGCCGCGCCTTCATCACCGAACTGCGCCACCGCCGGCAACGCGGCGTGGTGGGCGAAGTGCTGCTGATCGGCAAACATCGCCCCCAGCACGCGGCTGGTGGTCGGGTGTTCGATGCTGCGGTGGTATTTGCAGTTGAGGTTGGCGGCGGTGAAATGCACGCGGCCATCCGCTGTGTCGGCACTCGGGCTGACGGTCGCGGCGTTGGCCACCCACATGCTCGATGCCGAGCAACTGGCCACCAGCAACGGCATGGCGTGCTTGGCCGCCTGCTGGATCACCTGGGCGTCGGTACCGGCAAAGCCAAGGCTGCGCAGTGCGGCGACGTCAGGACGTTCCTGGGGGGCGAGCACGCCTTGCACAAACCCCATTTCCATCAGGGCTTTCATTTTCGCCAGGCCCTGCAGCGCCGCCTCCCTGGGGTTGGAAGACTGCTGGCTGTTGCTCTGGGAGGCGACGTTGCCGTAGGACAGACCGCCGTAGTTATGGGTCGGCCCCACGAGACCGTCAAAATTGACTTCACAGGATTTCATCGGCGAGGCTCCACGAACATCTGTTTTTATAAACAATCTTCATCACACCACAGATCGAATGTGGGAGCGGGCTTGCTCGCGAAGGCGGCGGACCAGTTACCTAATCTATCAACTGACAGACCGCATTCGCGAGCAAGCCCGCTCCCACATTTTTAGATCAGCGTAATGCCAGGGGTGAGGGTTGCTGGCAGCACCACACTCGGGGTCTCCAACGACGCCACCGGGTACGCGCAGTAGTCCGCCGCGTAATAAGCACTGGCGCGATGATTGCCCGACGCCCCGACCCCACCAAATGGCGCAGTGCTCGCCGCGCCGGTCAGTTGTTTGTTCCAGTTGACGATACCGGCACGGCTTTGCAGCCAGAACTGCTGGTAGCGCGCCTCGGAGTCCGACAACAGACCCGCGGCCAGACCGTATTGGGTGTTGTTGGCCTCGGCAATCGCCGCTTCAAAACCGGCGTAGCGAACCACTTGCAGCAACGGGCCGAACAACTCTTCGTCTTCGCGTTCGGTCACAGCCGTCACGTCGATAATGCCCGGCGTCAACAACGCCGCCTGCGCCTGGGGCTGGGTCATTTCCAGCAGCGCCACGGCACCGTTGGCCAGCATCAGTTCCTGGGCATCCATCAAGGCCTTGGCCGCAGCCAGGGAGATCACCGAGCCCATGAACGGCGGCGGCTGCTGGTCGAATGCACCCACTGCAATCGTCGCGCTGACAGCAACCAGGCGCGCCAGCAGGGCATCACCCCAGGCGCCTTCCGGCACCAACAGGCGCCGGGCACAGGTGCAGCGCTGGCCGGCAGAGATGAACGCAGACTGGATGATGGTGTAGACCGCAGCGTCAACATCCGCCACTTCGTCCACCACCAGCGGGTTGTTGCCGCCCATCTCCAGCGCCAGGATTTTGTCCGGACGCCCGGCGAATTGCTGGTGCAGGTGGTTGCCGGTGCGGCTGGAGCCGGTGAAGAACAGACCGTCGATGCCCGGGTTGGAAGCCAGGGCAATCCCGGTCTCCCGCGCGCCTTGCAGCAGGTTCAACACGCCCGCAGGCAGGCCGGCTTCGACCCAGCACTGCACCGTCAGCTCGGCCACTTTAGGGGTCAGCTCGCTCGGTTTGAACAACACGGTATTACCCGCCAGCAACGCCGGGACGATATGCCCGTTAGGCAAGTGGCCAGGGAAGTTATAAGGGCCGAACACCGCGACCACGCCATGGGGCTTGTGGCGCAACACGGCGGTGGCGTCGCCCAACGGGCCGCTCTTCTCGCCGGTACGTTCACGGTAGCTCTGCACCGAGATCGCGATTTTATTGGCCATGCTGGTGACTTCGGTGGCCGATTCCCACAGCGGCTTGCCGGTTTCCTCGCCGATGCAACGGGCGATTTCTTCGGCGCGGCTTTTCAAGGTCGCGGCAAAGGTTTCCAGCACGCTGATGCGTTCGTCCAGCGAGCGCGTGGCCCAGGCCGGGAATGCCTGGCGGGCGGCCTGCACGGCGGACTCAACCTGCTCGACAGTGGCGCCATTGCCGGCCCAGATCACTTGCTGGGTCACAGGGTTCAGCGACTCAAAATGCTCCCCCTGACCCGCCAGCCAGTTCCCTGCGATATACAACGAATTCATTATTTCGACTCCCGGGCAGCAGACAACGGTACGGCACGCACTTGATCACCCGCCACCAGTTGCAGGCGCTTGGCGGTCAGCGGATCGACCACCAGGGTGCCGGCAGCCAGGCGCGCCGGTGCGGCGGTGATGCGGCACTCTTCACGTTTACGGTTATGCATCAGGAACGGCGTGGCGTCGTCCCCCGGCGTGCCGATGGCCAGCACCAGCGCCTGGCTGTCACGCACCGCGCGGATCTTGCTGGTCTCACATTCCACCGCAGGGCCCGCGTCGAAGATATCGACGTAACCCTGGTAGCTGAAGCCTTCGCTCTTGAGCATGCTCAAGGCCGGCTCGGTGTCCGGGTGGACCTTGCCGATCACGTTGCGCGCGTCCTCGGACAAGAAGCAGGTGTACAGCGGGAACTTGGGCATCAGTTCGGCGATAAACGCCTTGTTGCCTACACCGGTGAGGTAGTCGGCCTGGCTGAACTCCATCTTGAAGAAGTGCCGGCCCAGGCTTTCCCAGAACGGCGAGCGCCCGGCATCGTTGGACACGCCGCGCATCTCGGCAATGATCTTACTGCCGAACAACTGCGGGAACTCGGCAATGAACAGCATCCGCGCCTTGGCCAACATGCGTCCGTTGAGGCCGTTGCGGTAGTCAGCATGCAGGAACAACGAGCACAGCTCGGAGTTGCCGGTCAGGTCGTTGGCCAGGAACAGCGTAGGGATCTCGCGATAGATGTTCAGCTCCTGGGAGGCGCTGACCGTCAAACCGACCCGGAAGTTGTACCACGGCTCACGCAGGCCGACGGCGCCGGCAATGGCGGAAATCCCCACCACGCGGCCTTCGTCGTTTTCCAGCACGAACAGGTAGTCGGCATCACCACGCCCGGCTTCGCCGCGAAAGGTCTTTTCAGCCCAGCCCACCCGGTGGGTCAGGCGCTCTTCGTTGGCCGGCAAAGTGGTGAGACCGGTGCCGGTGCTGCGCGCCAACTCAATCAGGGCCGGTAAATCGCTGCTGCGTACAGGACGAACGATCATGCTATCTCCTCAGACGGGCCGCTGGTTCCAGCCACCCGCGAAACTCTGCTTTTTAAACCGCTACCAGACGCACACTGGCGCCTTCGCCGACGCCCAGGGCTTCGGCTGCTTCCAGGTCCAGGGTCACTGGCTTACCTGGCGCGTAGTCCAGTTCCAGCATTACCGCACGGTAATCCTGCAACTGCGCGTTGCTCACCAGGTACTGGCGGCCCACGCCCTTGACCATCTCGCCGATCTTCACCGGCACCACGCGGCTCTGGGCAATCGAGCGAATCCCCGAGACCCGTGCATGCAGCGTCGGGCCGCCATCGAAGATGTCGATGTAGTGGTCAGTCTCAAAGCCTTCGCGCATCAGGATGTCGAAGGTGATCTGCGCTCGCGGGTGTACCTGGCCCATGGCTTCCTGGGCTTCATCGGGCAGCAGCGGCACGTAGATCGGGTAATGGGGCATCAGTTCGGCGAGGAAGGTCCGGCTCTTCAACCCGCACAGGCGCTCGGCGGCGGCGTAGTTGAGATCGAAGAAATTGCGGCCGATGGCGTCCCAGAACGGCGAATCGCCATTCTCGTCGCTATAGCCGACAATCTCGGTCACCACCGAGTCGGCAAAGCGCTCGGGGTGGCTGGCGACAAACAACAGGCGGCCACGGGAGTTGAGCTCGGACCAGGCCGACCCCACCAGCTCCGGCACTACATAGAAACTGGTCAGCAAGCTGTTGCCGGTCAGGTCATGGCACTGGGACAGGACGTGGATCTTGTTGTGGATCTTCAGTTCGCGGGACGCATGGACGAAGGTCTCGTTGCGAAAGCTGTAGAACGGCTCGGAATAACCCGCAGAGGCAACGATGGCCGAACAGCCCACCAGCTTGCCGGCAACCGTGTCTTCAAGGACAAAGAAATAGCTTTCTTCACCGTTGAAACTCACTTCGGCGGCGAAGGATGCTTCGCTTGCCGCAATCTTGTCGCTCAGGCGCTCGACATCATCCGGCAAGGAAGTGACACCAATCGGGCTGTCCGCAGCCAGACGCTGTACCTCGCCCAGATCAGCCATTTGCGCGGGGCGCATCACCAGCATGGTGTCACTCCTTAAAATCCATAATTAAAAACAGGGGGGCTCAAAACCTCTGTAGGAGCGAGCTTGCTCGCGAAGACCCCAAGAACACCGCGGGGCATCACGTGCCCCGCGTTATCGTTAACGATTTTCGCGAGCAAGCTCGCTCCTACAGAAGGGCAAATCAGGCTTGCGTGAGTGTTTTTACAGCACGTTCAAAACGATCCAGGCCTTCAGTGATATCCGCATCTTCCACCACCAGGCTCGGGGCAAAACGCACCACGTCCGGGCCGGCTTGCAGGATCATCAGGTTTTCACGCTCACAGGCGTTGAACACGTCCTTGGCCTTGCCTTTGAAGGCATCGCTCAATACGCAGCCAATCAACAGGCCCATGCCACGTACCTGGGTGAAGATGCCGTATTTCTCGCCAATCTGCTCCAGGCGCGCCTTGAACAGGTCGTGCTTGGCATTGACGCCGGCCAGCACCTCAGGGGTGTTGATCACGTCGATCACCGCTTCGCCCACGGCACACGCCAGCGGGTTACCGCCATAGGTGGTGCCGTGCGTACCGACCACCAGGTGCTTGGCCAGTGCCTCAGTGGTCAACATCGCCGCAATCGGGAAACCACCGCCCAGGCTCTTGGCGCTGGTGAGGATGTCCGGCACCACGCCGTAATGCTGATAAGCAAACAGGTTGCCAGTACGGCCCATGCCGGTCTGCACTTCGTCGAACACCAGCAACGCATTGTTGGCATCGCACAGGTCGCGAGCACCTTGCAGGTACTCAAGCTCTGCCGGCAGTACGCCGCCCTCGCCCTGGATCGGTTCCAGCACCACGGCGCAGGTCTTGTCCGACACGGCGGCTTTCAGCGCAGCCAGGTCGTTGTAAGGAACGTGGGTAATGCCGGTGATTTTAGGACCGAAGCCATCGGAGTACTTGGACTGGCCACCCACGTTGACGGTGAACAGGGTACGGCCGTGGAAGCTGTTGAGCGCGGCGATGATCTCGTATTTCTCACTGCCGAAACGGTCGAACGCCACGCGACGGGCCAGCTTGAAGGCGGCCTCGTTGGCTTCGGCGCCGGAGTTGCAGAAGAACACACGCTCGGCAAAGGTGGCGTCGATCAGCTTATGGGCCAGGCGCAGGGCCGGCTCGTTGGTGAAGACGTTGGAGACGTGCCACAGCTTGTTGGCCTGTGCGGTCAGTGCACCCACCAGCGCCGGGTGGGCATGGCCCAGCACGTTAACTGCGATGCCGCCGGCAAAGTCGATCAGCTCGCGACCCGCCTGGTCCCACACGCGCGAACCTTCGCCACGCACAGGGATGAATGCGGCAGGTGCGTAGTTGGGCACCATGACTTGGTCGAAATCGGCACGTTGCACCGGGGCTTGCTCAACGGACATCGGAGTCTCCTGAAGAGGAACGCCTGCCTGGAACTGGCGGGCGATGCAGGGATTGTAAGGACAGTTTTCAGCGCGGCCTTGCCGCCAAGCGACAACTTCTTATAGCGCCAACCCGCGTTTTTCGCGGGTTTACGCCAATGCGACAAATAGCTTCGCAAAGGCGCAGTTTAAACAGATGACAGGGGTTTGCGGCAGTGCCGTGGGATTTTTCGCCCAATGGGCAAACCAAGGGCTTAGCCGCGCTCGGACGGCACCGACGACAATTCAAACGGGCTACTGCTGCGTCGCTGGTTGCGATCTTCCCGTGGCGTGGCGCCAAAGAAGTTGCGGTAGGCACTGGAGAAATGCGGCCCCGAGGAGAAGCCGCATGACAGACCGATCTGGATGATCGACTTGCTGGTTTGCATGAGCATCTGGCGGGCCTTGTTCAGGCGCAGTTCCAGGTAGTACTGGCTGGGAACGCGGTTGAGGTATTGCTTGAAGATTCGCTCCAGTTGGCGTCGCGACACGCACACATGCTGGGCAATTTCGTCGGTGGTCAGCGGCTCTTCGATATTGGCTTCCATCAGCAACACCGCCTGGGTCAGCTTCGGATGGCTGGAGCCCAGGCGGTTTTGCAGCGGAATACGCTGGCGCTCGCCGCCTTCTCGGATGCGCTCCACCACCAGCTCTTCGGAGACCGCGCCGGCCAGTTCGGCGCCGTGGTCACGGGCCAGGACCGCCAGCAACAGGTCGAGTACCGACATGCCGCCGCAGGCGCTCAGGCGGTCACGGTCCCAATCAAACAGATGACTGGTGGCGATGACCTTGGGAAAGCGCTCGGCAAAGTCGTCCTGCCAGCGCCAGTGCACGGCGGCGCGATAACCATCGAGCAGACCCAACTGCGCCAACGGGTAGACCCCGGCCGACAAACCACCAATGACACACCCGGCACGCACCAGTTGCTTGAGGGCGGAACCGAGTTGCGAGGCGATGACGGTAGGCGGCTCATCGGCCAGCAGGAACAGTTTCTGAAAACCTTCCAGCTTGCCGGCCCAGGGTTCGCCAGGCAATTTCCACTCACCCTCGACCGGTGGTTCGGCTTGCAGGAACGACACCTCGTAGACCACATCCGGATGCACCCGCTGGGCAACGCGCAAGGCCTCCTCAGCCAGCGCAAGCGTCAGGGCTTTAGTGCTGGGCCAAATCAGGAAACCGATGCGATGGGCTGTCATGGAAGGCTATCCGAAACGAAAAACGGTAATGAAGACAAGGGCCAATGCTAGCCCGTAAACAAACATAATCCACTGCAGGAGCGAGCTTGCTCGCGAAAAACCCAAGACCGCCACGGGGTATCAGGCGCCCCGCATTATCGTTAACGCTCTTCGCGAGCAAGCTCGCTCCTACAGGGGGGTGAAGCATGCACTATTTCAGTGCGCAAAAGCAGCGCTGGTTATTTCAAGCTACCGGACAGGAACTGCTGCAACCGCTCGGACTGCGGGTTGACCAGCACTTCGCGCGGGTTGCCTCGCTCTTCGACAATGCCTTTGTGCAGGAACACCAACTGGTTGGACACTTCACGGGCAAAGCCCATTTCGTGGGTAACTACCACCATGGTCCGACCTTCCAGGGCCAGGTCCTGCATGACCTTCAAAACTTCGCCGACCAGCTCCGGGTCAAGGGCCGAGGTTGGCTCGTCAAACAGCATCACCTCAGGCTCCATCGCCAACGCACGGGCAATCGCCACACGCTGCTGCTCGCCACCGGACATATGGCCGGGGAACGCATCCTTGCGATGGGCCACGCCAACTTTGGCCAGGTAGTGCTCGGCCTTCTCACGGGCGTCTTTTTTCGACATACCCAACACATGCACGGGTGCTTCCATGACGTTTTCCAGCGCAGTCATGTGCGACCACAGGTTGAAATGCTGGAACACCATCGACAGGCGCGAACGCATACGCTGCAGCTGTTTCGGATCGGCAGCCTTCATGGCACCGTCCTTGTTGGCCACCAGCTTCAGCTCTTCGTTATTGAGCAGGATCTTGCCGGCATGCGGCTGCTCCAGCAGGTTGATGCAGCGCAAAAAGGTACTTTTGCCCGAACCACTGGAGCCGATGATGCTGATCACATCACCGGCCGCGGCGGCCAGGGACACCCCTTTGAGCACTTCATGACTGCCATAGCGTTTATGCAGGTCTTGGACTTCAAGTTTGTACATGCGGTCGGTTCTCACAAAAACAGTTGGTCAGTCGTTGAGCAAGCGCCCGTGACGCAGCGCTTCGCGCCCCGCCACCTTGGCCAGCCAGAAACCCGCTTGGGCATAACGTAGCCGTTCAACGGCAAACAACACCCCCGACGTGCCGGCGCAGACGATGCTGACGCGGTCGGCCAGGGGATCAATCACTTCAAAAATCGGCTCGCCGGTGTCTACCCAGTCACCCGCTTTACGCAGGTAACTGATCACCCCGGCGTGGGGTGCAAACAGCAGCTCAGTGCCTTCGAAGGGCACGCCTTCGCAGGGCTCGTGTTGCGGTGCCGGCCACTCACCACGGATCAGGCCTTGCTCGGCAAGGAACGCAAGAATGCCTTCGGCGTGGAAGATCGCCTCATCGCGGCCCGTATCGGCCTGGCCACCCAGCTCCAGGGTCGTCGCCAGGCACGCCAGGGGAACCTGCGCCCCGGGGAACGCCCGAGACAGGCGCAGCCATGGCAGCGAGCAAGCCTCATCAAACGAGCTGCCGCCCGAGTCTTCCGCCAAGAGGCCGACTTTCACATGCAAATGCGCCGACAACGAACGCCACTGCGGCCAGTGCTGGGGCAGCGCGTACATGTGCAGCGCGGCTTCGGCGTCGCAGTGCAAGTCGAGGACGATATCGGCAGTACAGGCATGGCCGAGCAATACCCGCTGCATGCCTTGCAGTTGGCTGCTCGGCTCGGGCAGTGCATTGAGCGTATCGGTCATTGCCTGGCGGATCATGCGCACATTGGCGTGGGGATCATCGCCCAGGCGGCCTTCGAGCAGCCGTGCAACCGGCTCGCTCAACTCAACGAAATCGCGGTTGAAGTTCTTGCCCGTGCCCACCTCGAAACGCCCCTGGTGCGCGCCTTGCAGCAACTGGCCCAGGCCCATCGGGTTGGCCACCGGCACCAGCTCGATCACCCCGTTGAGGGCACCCTGCTGCTCCAGTTCGGCCAGGCGTTTTTTCAGCTCCCAGGCCGCGCGCATCCCCGGCAACTCATCGGCATGCAGGCTGGCCTGGATATACGCCTTGCGCTCGCCGTGACCGAAACGGAATACCGTCAGCTGGCGCTCGCAACCCAGGTGCCCCCAGGGCAGTACGTGATCGATGCGTTCCATATCAATGCTTCCGTGGCGCCAGGTAGCTCAACCAGCGACGCTCGGCCAGCTTGAACAGGCGCACCAGGATGAACGTCAGGCACAGGTAGAACACGCCGGCGGTGATATAGGCTTCGAACGGCAAGTAGTACTGCGCGTTCACTGTACGCGCGGCGCCGGTGATGTCGATCAGGGTGACGATGGAGGCCAGGCTGGTGGTCTGCAACATCATGATCACTTCGTTGCTGTACTGCGGCAGCGCCCGGCGCAGGGCCGATGGCAGCAGGATCCGGCGATACAGCTTGTAGCGCGACATGCCCATGGCCTTGGCTGCTTCAATCTCGCCATGGGGCGTGGCCTTGAGGCTGCCGGCGATGATTTCGGCGGTGTAGGCGCTGGTGTTGATGGCAAAGGCCAAGCACGCACAGAAGGTCGCGCTGGACAGCCATGGCCAGAGGAAACTCTCGCGCACCGCTTCGAACTGGGCCAGGCCGTAGTAGATCAAGAACAACTGCACCAGCATCGGCGTGCCGCGGATCACGTAGGTATAGAGCCAGGCCGCGCCATTGATCAAAGGCTGCTTGGAAACCCGCATCAGCCCCAGGGGCACGGCGGCGAGCAAGCCGAAGAACAGCGAGATCAACAGCAATTTGAGGGTGGTCAGCAGGCCGCCAAGGTACAGCGGCATGGCCTCCCAGATGACGTTGTAGTCGAAGATCATAGATCAGCCGCCTTTACGCCTACCGAGTAGCGCTTCTCAAGATAACGCAGGGCCAGCAACGAGACGCTGGTGATCACCAGGTACATCGCCGCCACCGCGAGGAAGAAGGTAAAAGGTTCGCGGGTGGCATCTGCCGCCTGCTTGGCCTTGAACATCATGTCTTGCAGGCCCACCACCGAAATCAGCGCAGTGGCCTTGGTCAATACCAGCCAGTTGTTGGTAAAACCGGGGATTGCCAGCCGAATCATCTGCGGCACCATCACCCGGAAAAACACCTGGAACGGGCTCATGCCATAGGCCATGCCCGCTTCGGCCTGGCCCTTGGGGATGGCCATGAACGCACCACGGAAGGTTTCCGACAGGTACGCGCCAAAGATGAAACCCAGGGTGCCGATACCGGCGGCCAAGGGGTTCAAGTCAATATAGTCGTCGTAGCCCAGTAGCGGCGCGACGCGGTTGAGCAGGTCCTGGCCGCCGTAGAAAATCAGCAGGATCAGCACCAGGTCGGGGATCCCGCGGATCACCGTGGAGTACAGGTCACCCAGCCAAGCCAGCCAGCGTACCGGCGACAGGCGCAATGCGACCCCGATCAGACCCAGAACAATGGCCAAGGCCATGGACGACAAGGCGAGCTGAAGCGTCAACCATGCGCCATCGAGGATAACGGCCCCGTAGCCTTTCAACATGATTCAGGTCCTCGAAAAGGCGGATGAAAAAATGGCGCAAACTTCAGAGACCCTGGTGCTTGCGCCATTCTGGACAGACAACTGCGAAGGTTTACTTGGCGTCAGCGCCGTAAATATCGAAGTTGAAATACTTTTTCTCGATTTCTTTGTACTTGCCATTGGCGCGGATCGCGGCGATGGCCGCGTTGATGCGGTCCAGGTTGACCTTGTCGCCTTTACGTACCGCGATACCGATGCCGTCGCCGAAGTATTTGGCGTCGGTGAACGCAGGACCTACGAACGCGTAGCCCTTGCCTGAGTCGGTCTTCAGGAAACCGTCTTCGAGCAGGGTCGCATCAGCCACGGTGCCATCAAGGCGACCGGCAGCCACGTCCAGGTAGATTTCGTTCTGCGTGCTGTAAGGAACGATGGTCGCACCTTTAGGCGCCAGGACTTCCTTGGCGAAACGATCGTGGATCGAACCGCGCTGTACGCCGATCTTCTTGTCCTTGAGCTCAACCAGGCTGTCGCTGACGGTCACGCTGTCCTTCATCACCAGGCGTGCCGGGGTCAGGTAGTAGCGGTTGGTGAAGTCCACGGACTTCTTGCGGTCATCCGTGATGGACATGGACGACAGGATCGCGTCGATCTTGCGTACCTTGAGGGCCGGGATCAGGCCGTCGAATTCTTGCTCGACCCAGGTGCACTTGACCTTCATCTCTTCGCACAGGGCGTTGCCGATGTCGTAGTCAAAACCGACGATGTTGCCGTCCGGCGCCTTCGAGGCAAACGGAGGGTAGGCTGCTTCGATACCAATTTTCAGCGGCTTCTCTTCAGCGAAGGCCTGCATGGACAGCACGGACAGCGCCAGGGCGCCCAACAGCACGAGTTTCTTCATCTTGGGACTCCATCGGTATAGGACAAAAACAGCAGTATGAGCCATGGCCCACGATGCGACTGAGTGAAACCGAATAGCGGTGCTGCGTCCTACACCAGTTCAACACGGCGACGACGAGCGAGTGATCGGCATTCTAACGACAGGCCGGAAGCCGATATTTCCTCAATGCGACAACAATTTACAGAAGCACCGAGAAAGCGACTCCAACACATTGACAGTCCCTGCTTTTTATGCAGAGACAAAAGATATTAAACCTATTAACGCTGCAAATTGCGGGCCTATTATTCGCAAACCCTTCTATTCCGGCAAGTGTAGCGTTTGATCTTATTTTGCCGGGTGTCTAAAACGGGTGTTTTCAGGGCGCTGATGTAGCACTTTGCCTCATGTTTGGGCGCAAGGTTACACATTTGCACCGCTGGGTAACATTCAGAAATGCCCTACGAGATAAACCGATATTTATTGGCTTGGCGCTGAGAGAGGTCTGTCAGCTACCCCACCCCATTTGAAACTGACCCACCGCTATCGCAGGTAAGCCAGCTCCCACATCGACCCTATTTCATATTCAAATTCCCACAAAAAAGCCCCACCCGGCCTACGCCGAATGGGGCTTGGTCCCACAAACCCGCTTACGCGACGTTCATGGTCTTGTGGGTATCAATCAAATGCTGCACCACGCTTGGATCGGCCAAGGTGGAGATATCACCCAACCCGTCATACTCGGCGGTGGCAATCTTGCGCAGTATGCGGCGCATGATTTTCCCCGAACGGGTCTTCGGCAAACCGGGCGCCCACTGGATCACATCCGGCGAAGCAATCGGGCCGATCTCCTTGCGCACCCAGTTCTTCAGTTCCAGGCGCAGCGCTTCGGTCGGCTCCTCACCGTTTTTCAGGGTGACATACACATAGATGCCCTGGCCCTTGATGTCGTGCGGCACACCGACCACGGCCGCTTCGGTGACTTTCGGGTGGGCAACCATGGCGCTTTCGATCTCGGCGGTGCCCATGCGGTGCCCGGAAACGTTGAGCACGTCATCCACGCGGCCGGTGATCCACCAGTAGCCATCTTCGTCGCGACGCGCACCGTCGCCAGTGAAATACATGCCCCGGAAAGTCTTGAAGTAGGTGTCGACAAAACGGTCATGGTCGCCATACAGCGTACGCGCCTGGCCCGGCCACGAATCGAGGATCACCAGGTTGCCTTCGGCGGCGCCCTCGATGATGTTGCCCAGGTTATCCACCAACGCCGGTACCACGCCGAAGAACGGACGTGCCGCCGAACCCGGCTTGAGGGCGTGGGCCCCCGGCAATGGGCTCATCAGGGTTGCGCCGGTTTCGGTCTGCCACCAGGTATCGACAATCGGGCAACGGGATTGGCCGACGTTCTTGTAGTACCAGTCCCACGCTTCCGGGTTAATCGGCTCACCCACCGAACCCAACAGGCGCAAGCTGCTGCCATCGGTGCCTTCGCAGGCGGCGGTGCCGGAAGCCATCATCGCGCGGATCGCGGTCGGTGCGGTGTAGAGGATGTTGACCTTGTGCTTATCGACGATTTTCCCCACCCGCGTGATATCCGGGTAGTTCGGCACACCTTCGAACAGCAGCGTGGTCGCGCCATTGGCCAGCGGGCCGTAGACGATATAGGTGTGGCCAGTGACCCAGCCGACGTCGGCGGTGCACCAGTAGACTTCGCCCGGGCGGTAGTCGAACACGCGCTCGTGGGTCAGGGCCGCGTACAACAGGTAGCCGCCGGTGGTGTGCTGCACACCCTTGGGCTTGCCGGTGGAACCGGAGGTATAAAGGATGAACAACGCTTCTTCGGCGCCCATCTCTTTTGGCGCGCAGACGGTGCCCGCCACTTTCATCAGGTCTTCGTACCAGATGTCGCGATGCTGGTTCCACTTGATCTGGCCATTGGTGCGCTTGCACACGATGACTTTCTGAATGCTGCTGGTTTCCGGGTTGGTCAGCGCGTCGTCGACGTTGGCCTTGAGCGGCACCTTCTTGCCAGCACGAATGCCTTCGTCGGCGGTGATCACCACTTTGGATTTGCAGTCGATGATGCGACCGGCCAGGGCCTCTGGCGAGAAACCGCCAAACACCACCGAGTGAATCGCACCGATGCGGGTACAGGCCAGCATGGCGACCACGGCTTCGGGAATCATCGGCATATAGATGGTCACCACGTCGCCGCGATGCACATCCTGGCCACGCAGGGCGTTGGCGAACTTGCAGACTTGTTCATGCAGCTCGCGGTAGGTGATGGTGCGGCTCTCGGAAGGGTCGTCGCCCTCCCAGATGATCGCTGCCTGGTCGCCGCGCTCGGCGAGGTGACGGTCCAGACAGTTGTAGGAAACGTTGAGGGTGCCGTCAGCAAACCACTTGATATCGACATGGTGGTCGTCGAACGAGGTCTGCTTGACCGTGGTGAAAGGCTTGATCCAGTCAAGACGCTTGGCTTGTTCGCGCCAGAAGCCGTCGGGGTTGACCACCGACTGCTGGTACATGGCCTTGTAGGTCGCCTCGTCGGTCAGCGTGTTGGCTGCTACTTCGGGGCGAACGGGGTACAGGGAAGCCGCACTCATCTTTCTTACCTCGGTGACTATAGTTGTTGTTGTATGGCCCTGTTGTAGCCGGGGCAGGCCTATAGAACCATTCGACGATGGTAGTAACAAGCCCCTACAAATTGCCCTGATATGCCCTTTAAACGCTCTGGCCCGTGGCCTGTAGCGCGTTTTGCTGTGCAGGAAAAAACCTCTGTCGTGGATTGTTACGAAAACCACCAAAAGTGTTTATCAAAAGTACGGGTATATGAATATAACCCAGGCGCCTAAAATCAACCTCGCCAACCAGGCACCGCGATTAACCAAGTTACAGCCCCCACGAAGGCACGTTAATCCGAACTCTCTACTCAAGTTACACACGTGGCCTCACAAGGGCCCCGTGCCCCCCCCTTCGACTGTAAAAAGGTAAATTGGAAATGAAAGCTTTATTAGTTATGGCCCTTGCCAGCCTGTGCGCTACCGCAGCCCTGGCCGACGAGATCCCGACTGACGTAGCCAGCCAGAGCACCGCTATTGTTGAGGAATACACCTACACCACTGACCTGGATATTGCCAAGGTCGTGTCCATGAGTTCCATCCCGAATGTCTGCGAAGTTGTTCCAGCTCGCATGGAATATGAAGACCACCAAGGCCAGCGGCATATTCTTAATTACAAAGTCATGGGCAATGGTTGCTCTAACGGTTAATGACTTAGTTAGTTAAAAACTATCCAGGCACTGTTCGCCGCAAGGAATCGTTCTTGCGGCAAAGTCAGGTATTCGCTCCTCCCCTTTCGCTTGAACCGAATGCTACGATTGTGGCGTCGCCACCTTCGCCGCAAGGCAGGATAGGTTCATGAGAGCCAGTTTCGAGAAAATCCCCACCGAGGCCAATACCTCCTGGACCCTGTTGAACAGGCGCCTGGCACAGGCGATCCCGTTTGAATGGCATCACCACCCCGAGTACGAACTGACCCTCACCCTCAACAGCCGTGGGCACCGCTATATCAGCAATGACGTGGCGCTGTACGATGATGGCGACCTGGTACTGGTGGGTCCGAACGTTCCCCATAGCTGGTCTTCGGCCGAGACGATCGACCCGGCCAAACCGCACATCGCCCTGGTCATCTGGTTTTCCGAAGCCTGGGCCGATTCATTGGTGAAACTATTCCCGGAAATGGCCGCGACCCGTGCCTTGCTCACGGCCGCGCAGCATGCACTGAGTTTCAGTGACGCTACCTCGCGCGCACTGCGCCCGGTGATCGAGGCCATGGTGGAGCAAGACGCTTCCCAGCGCCTGATCTCGCTGTTGACCGTGCTCAACACCCTGTCGCGGGATGTCGCAGCGCAGCGTATCGCAGTGCAAAACACGCCTCATATTATTGAAGATGCGCGCATCCGCCGGGTCCTGGACTACCTACACGGCCACTACGCCCAGCCCCTGAGCATTCCTGAGCTGGCACAAATGGCCTGCGTCAGCGTTTCGGCCTTCCATCGCATGTTCCGTCGACACACACGATGCACAGCTTTGGACTACATCGTCCGGCTACGCATCGGACACGCCTGTGCCCTGCTGATGCAAGGCAACCTGGCCGTCAGCACCATCGCCGAACAGGTGGGTTACGCGTCCCAGGCCCTGTTCAACCGGCAGTTCAAGGCCCACAAAGGCATGACACCTTCAGACTTCCGTGGCCGGCACGGGCATCACTTCCAGTAACAGCGGACCAGCCTGATTCTTCTGCCTCACCTTAAATAAACGCCACAATCGTATTACTCAACGCTGCAAATGAGGCTGCCGCCCAGGCAGGCCAAAGTGATTCCATACCTGCATGAATAATAAAAATGCAGGCCAGCCCATGAGCAACTACCAGACCTTCGCAAGCGCCGAACTGCCAGCCGACCACAAGCGCAACATCGTCGCCATGAAAAAGGCGCTGCGCGCGCAGATCGGCGACGTGCCGGCGCTATTTGCCGAAG
Organism: Pseudomonas sp. FH4; assembly: GCF_000510915.2. Lineage (NCBI taxonomy): Bacteria > Pseudomonadati > Pseudomonadota > Gammaproteobacteria > Pseudomonadales > Pseudomonadaceae > Pseudomonas > Pseudomonas sp. FH4. The sequence goes on from NZ_AOHN01000023.1 coordinate 103,632, forward strand.
TCAGCACCTTTATCGCCACGGAAATTGCTTCGATCAAGGCCCAGCAAGCCCTGACCGGCTCCGCCTGGCCCGAACTCGACTTCGCCACCATCGCCAACGGCCAGGTCAGCGAAGCACAACGCGCGCTGATCAAGCGCCGAGGCTGCCTGGTTATCCGCAATCATTTCCCCAGGCAGCAAGTGCTGGGATGGGACAAAAGCCTGCTGGACTACCTGGATAACAACCTGTTCGACGCGGTTTACCGCGGGCCTGCCGACAACTTTTTCGGCAACCTTGAGGCCTCGCGCCCGGAAATTTTCCCGATCTACTGGTCCGACGCCCAGATGCAACTGCGCCAGCACGAACGCATGGGCAGCGCCCAGTCATTCCTGAACCGCCTGTGGACGGTCGACTCCCATGGCCAGCAGTGGTTCGACCCAGATACCAACGCCCTGTATCCGGATCGCGTACGACGTCGCCCGCCCGGCACCACGTCCAAGGGCCTGGGCCCGCACACCGATTCCGGAGCACTGGAGCGCTGGCTGCACCCGGCCTACCTGAAAGTGTTCGAAAAGATTTACCACAACGACTTCAAGTCCTACGACCCGTGGGACGCCGCTTATCGCACCGAAGTCGATGAATATGCCTACCCGGGCACCAAATGTTCGGCCTTCCGTACCTTCCAGGGCTGGACCGCGTTGTGTGACATGAGCGCCGATCAGGGCGTGCTGCATACCCTGCCGATCCCCAAGGCCATGGCCTACTTGCTGCTGCGCCCACTGCTCGAAGACGTCCCCGAAGATGAACTGTGCGGCGTTGCGCCGGGCAAGGTGCTGCCCATCCTGGAGCAATGGCACCCGCTGCTGGTCCAGGGCATGACGCCAATCCCGGACGTGCAGGCCGGCGATTCGGTGTGGTGGCACTGCGATGTAGTCCACAGCGTCGCCCCCGTTGAAAACCAACAGGGCTGGGGCAACGTGATGTACGTACCCGCCGCCCCCATGTGTCCGAAAAACCTGCGTTATGCCAAGGATGTACTGCGGGCATTCGAGCAAGGTATCTCGCCAGATGACTTCCCCCGTGAGGACTACGAAAAACACTGGAACGATCGCTTCATGAAATCGCAACTGAACGCCTTTGGCCGCAAAGGACTGGGGCTGGAATAACCTCCTCCTTCTCACCACAAAAACAAAAAGGGTCACCCCATGAAAACCCTCAATCACCTTGCCGTTGCCATCTCCCTCGCCAGCCTCTGCACATTCGCCGCCCATGGCGCCGAGAGCAAAGGCAGCGTTGAAGTCGTGCATTACTGGACCTCGGGCGGGGAAGCCAAATCGGCGGACGTGCTCAAGCAACTGATCGAAAAAGATGGTTTCACCTGGCAAAACAGTGCCGTGGCCGGTGGCGGTGGTGCAGCCGCCATGACCGTACTCAAGACCCGCGCCGTGTCCGGCAACCCGCCCTCTGCCGCGCAGATCAAGGGCCCGGATATCCAGGAATGGGGCAACTTGGGTTTGCTGACCAGCATCGACGAGGTGGCCAAGGCGAACAACTGGAATAGCCTGCTGCCCGAAAGCATCGCCAGTCTCATGAAATATGACGGGCACTATGTTGCCGTGCCGCTGAATATCCACCGCATCAATTGGCTATGGACCAATCCCGAGGTACTCAGAAAAGCCGGGGTCGCCAAAGCCCCCACCACCCTGGAAGAACTGTATGCCGCAGGCGACAAGCTCAAGGCGGCGGGCTTCATTGCGATTGCCCATGGTGGCCAACCCTGGCAGGACACCACGGTATTTGAAGGGTTGGTGCTGAGTATCCTCGGCGCAGACGGCTTCAAGAAAGCCTTCATTGACCATGACGAAGCCACATTGACCGGCGCAAAAATGACAGACGTGTTTAGCGCCCTGCGCAGATTGAAGTCCTATATGGACCCCGACGGCGCCGGGCAGGACTGGAATCTCGAAACGGCCAAAGTCATCAACGGTCGGGCCGGCATGCAGATCATGGGCGACTGGGCCAAGAGTGAATGGACGGCGGCCGGCAAAAAGGCTGGCATCGACTACGAATGCGTGCCCTTCCCCGGTTCACAAGGGGTCTACAGCTACACCATCGACTCGCTGGCCATGTTCAAGCTGTCGAGCAAAAATGACACGCCCGGCAATAATGCTGCGCGCGATGACTTGGCCAAGATCGCGCTGGAGCCGCAATTCCAGTACATCTTCAATCAGAACAAAGGCTCTATCCCAGTGGTCAAGGGCCTGGACATGAGCCAGTTCGATAGCTGCGCCCAGGCTTCGGCCAAGGATTTTGCCGACGCTGAAAAAGCCGGCACCCTGGCGCCCAGCATGGCATTCAATATGTCCACCTCGCAGGCTGTGCAAGGCGCGGTCTTCGATGTGATCAGCCATTTTATGAGCGACAAAAACGCCGATCCGGCCAAAGCGGGCAGCCAGCTGTTTGCCAGTATCAAAGCGGCTGCCCAGTAGCGTTGGCCGCCCGGCCCTTGCGCCGTTTGGCGCAAGGACTTTGTGTCCAATCCACACTCCGATTGTTTAAGGCCGGGCCTTCAGAAACGCCGGCTATCGCCTGTCAAAAAAATCCTAGCCTGATAAACCCCCGTAAACTCGCGCTCTGGCCTCAAATGCCGTCATTTTGACCTTCGACTGAGGCCATCCGCCGCAACACAAAGCTAAATTTTTCCCTATAATGCGCGGGTAAATCGGGCCTGCAATATCCCTTTACATGGGATCACGAGCCAGGCCTGAGGCCCCGCAGGAGTACGACACCGTCGCTCCGCCCCTCAGGCCTCAAGCAGAACACCCGTAGCCCATTGCGTTTAATGCCTGCGCGAGCTGTTGCAACAAACGATTCCTTAAAGATCCACCGCGGCCCCTGGGCCGTGTGAACACCCAACCATCCGGTTTCACACGGGCACCATTGGCCCTCACGCAGGAGACGACACGTCATGCTGAGCTGGGACGAATTCGACAAAGAAGAAGAAGGCGAAGTAGCCGCTAAAGGCGCCAACGCCGGCCACGCCACCGAAGCCAACATGGACCGCCTCG